>CBFGNE010000565.1:0-3552 GCA_965649995.1 uncultured Mucilaginibacter sp. | reverse complement strand
ATCGCCTTTTTTGTAGACTTCGTTTGCTTGCAGCACTTCTATATCGCTCAAGCCTGCTTCGGCGAAATACTCCGGCAAGTCTTCGGCAATGTGGTTGTTCATACCGGCATCGCCGCGCCATCTTAAAAATGTAGCGTAAAACTTGCGCATGCTTGCGGGCGGTTCGGGCTGCCATTCCAATGCCTCGTGGTTATAGTCCAGGATAGACAAGATACCGCCCGGTTTCAGCATCGATTTCAGCTTTACCACCGCTTCCTGCGGCGTGCTTAACCATTGCAGGGTTCGTGCCGATGTTACCAGGTGGAACTTTTCGGCCGGTTCGTAATGAAACAAGCTGGTGTGGATCAGTTCCAGGTTATCGATAGCTGCATAGGTTTCCTTGCCGCTTTCGATAAAGTATGCCGTATTATCTATGCCCGTTACATGCCCTTCCGAACCAACTGCCAAAGCAATACCTTTAGAGATAGCGCCTGTTCCGCAGCCTACATCCAGCACTTTCCAGCCCGGTTGCAGCAGGGGAGGCAGGGTAGCATAATCAACTTCCAAACTACGCTCATCGAATAGTTTGGCGGTGCCTTTGCCTTCTCGTTTTATCTCTTTTTGTTGTGTCATTGTATCATTGGGTCATTGGTGAATGGCGGTTACCTTTAACCTTTTAGCTTTCGCCTTTTACCTTTCTTCAAATTCCGTTATCAGCTCTTTTTTGCTGAGGATGTAGTCGATATCATCGTAACCATTGGTCATGCAGGCTTTTTTGTAAGGGTTTACCTCAAAGCTTTCCTGCTCGCCGGTGGCTACAATTTTAATGAACTGGTCTACCAGGTCAATCTCAATCACCGCATGCGGATCAGCAAATACGGCTGCAAATAATTTCGCCAGGAAATCATCGCTTACCTGTACCGGTAGCAAACCATTGTTAAGGGCATTGCCTTTAAATATATCGGCAAAAAAGCTGCTTACTACGGCATCAAACCCGTAATCAGCAATTGCCCAGGCGGCGTGCTCGCGGCTGCTTCCGCAACCAAAGTTTTTGCCTGCTACTAATATCTTACCGCTGTAGATCGGCTCGTTCAGCACGAAATCCGTTTTAGGGTTGCCCTCGTTATCGTAACGCCAATCGCGGAACAGGTTATTGCCAAAGCCCTCGCGGGTAGTGGCCTTTAAAAACCTTGCGGGTATTATCTGGTCCGTATCGATGTTTTCGATTGGTAGCGGCACTACGCTGGTTTGTATGTGTTTGAATATTTTGGTACTCATATTTTTTAGATTTGAGATGTTAGATATGAGATTTGAGATTGCATGAGCGTCTTGTCTCATATCTCAAATCTCACGTCTCATATCTGTTAAACCAATTCTTCTTCCTTTAAAAACTCTCTTATATCCGTCACCACTCCTGTTATCGCACTCGCAGCCGCCGTTAACGGGCTTGCTAAAAAGGTGCGGGAATTTGGCCCTTGCCTGCCTTCGAAGTTGCGGTTGGAGGTTGATACGCAGTATTTGCCTGCGGGAATCTTGTCCTCGTTCATGCCCAGGCATGCACTGCAACCCGGTTCGCGCAGCGGGAAACCAGCTGCGTCAAATATTTTGTCCAATCCTTCGCGGATGGCTTGTTCCTGTACTTGTTTACTGCCGGGCACTACCCATACGGTAACGTTATCGGCCTTGTGTTTGCCTTTTACAAATTCGGCCACCTGGCGCAGGTCTTCAATGCGCGAGTTGGTGCAGCTGCCGATAAACACGTAATCGATAGGTTTGCCAAGCAATTGCTCATCATCGTGCAGGCCCATGTAATCGAGGGCTTTTTTGTACGAGCCCTGTTCTTTCTGCTCAAACGAAGCAGTTTCGGGTACGTGCTGTGTAACGCCTATGCCCATCCCCGGGTTGGTTCCGTAGGTGATCATCGGCTCAATATCTTCGGCTTTAAAGCTTAATACACTGTCGAAATCTGCATCCACATCGGAATACAAAGTTTGCCAGTAAGCTACTGCCTTGTCCCACGCTTCGCCTTTTGGAGCAAATTCGCGGCCTTTTACATAATTAATAGTGGTTTCATCAGGAGCAATTAAACCGCAACGGGCACCCATTTCGATGCTCATGTTACAGATGGTCATGCGGCCTTCCATGCTTAAACTGCGGATGGTATCGCCGGCATATTCCACAGCGTAACCTGTACCGCCTGCTGCCGAAATTTGGGCGATGATGTACAGGATGATATCCTTAGCGCCAACGCCGTTTTGCAGCTTGCCGTTCACTTCAATCTTCATCCTTTTTGGGCGTTGTTGAAGCAAACATTGGGTAGCCATTACCTGCTCTACCTGCGAGGTGCCTATACCAAAAGCAATGGCACCAAATGCACCATGCGTAGAGGTGTGGCTGTCGCCGCAAACGTAGGTACCACCGGGACGGGTGATGCCCAGCTCGGGGCCTATAACATGGACGATACCCTGGAAGGGATGCCCTAAACCGTAAAGCTCGATACCGAACTCTGCACAGTTTTTGGTGAGCATATCAACCTGGTAACGGGAAAGTTCTTCTTTAATGGGGAGGTGCTGGTCCCAGGTGGGGACGTTGTGGTCGGCCGTGGCAACGGTTTGTTTTGGCCTGAAAACCGGTAAGCCTCTTGCACGCAAACCATCAAATGCCTGCGGACTGGTTACCTCGTGTATGAAATGTGTATCGATGTATAAAATATCCGGGAAACCCTCGTTGCTACTGACGACGTGCGCATCCCAAATCTTGTCGAATAATGTCTGTCCCATTTTGATTCTTTTTTTAAGAACGTCATTGCGAGGAACGAAGCAATCTCCCGATTTGCATATCGGTTATGCATAGCTTAGAGATTATTGATGCTTTAATTTTTGTTTTAAGGTATCAATGAGCTCCCTTTGGTCGGTTGTCTTCGTTCCTCGCAATGACGCGTGGTTTTTGGCTTTCGCCTTTTACCTTTCGGCTTTCGCCTTGTATTATGCTTCTACAGCCTGGTTCTCAGGGCGTAAGCTGCGTACAGTTTTGCCGGCTTGCCATAATTCGCTTTCGCGTAATTCTGCTAATTCAGCATCTAATTTTTCGCGGTAATCATCTTTACTGTTGCTATCGATAGATTTTTGCGATTCAACACCGGTTGCAACGCTTTTGTAAAGGTCTTCAAATACCGGCTTAGTAGCATCACGGAATTTCTTCCACCAATCCAACGCGCCACGCTGTGCAGTGGTTGAGCAGTTGGCGTACATCCAGTCCATACCGTTTTCTGCAACCAATGGCATTAACGATTGGGTTAATTCTTCTACAGTTTCGTTGAAAGACTCTGAAGGTGAGTGGCCATTAGCACGCAATACTTCGTATTGTGCAGCGAAGATACCCTGAATACAACCCATCAGCGTACCACGCTCGCCGGTTAAATCGCTGAATACTTCTTTACGGAAATCGGTTTCGAACAGGTAACCGCTGCCCACAGCAATACCTAAAGCGATAACACGCTCAAAAGCCCTGCCTGTAGCATCCTGGAAGATAGCGTAGCTTGAGTTTAAGCCACGGCCCTGTAAAAACATGCGG
>CBFGNE010000564.1:0-3553 GCA_965649995.1 uncultured Mucilaginibacter sp. | reverse complement strand
CTTTTATGATCGGCAACCGTATCGGCAATTATCTGCCGCAGCAACTGATCCTGTTCTTCTAATTTTATCAATAACTGAAACTGTGCCTTGGCCCTAACCAGGTTATGGCCGGGGTAAGCGGTTTTAAAATAGGTATCGCCCTGCAGGTAATCGGTTAAAAACCGCACGCCCTGCATATAAGGGAGCAACATGGCCCCTAAAAACAATGATTCTACTTCCCTGTCGGTAAGGAAAGCGTGCGCTTCGTTGATGTAACCCTCTACGTAGGCCTTAAAAAGGGCTATGTTTATCTGGATCTTCTTCAGGTCGGGCTCGTCCTCTACCGTGGTATTAATAATAGTGCGGATAGCGTCGCCAAAATCATAGGCCACATGGCCCGGCATTACCGTGTCCAGGTCTATCACGCACTCTGCCTTATCATTTGCATCAAATAATATATTATTGAATTTGGTATCGTTGTGCGTGATGCGCTTGGGGAGTAAACCCAACTGCCCCCAATTATATATTACCGACATGCCCTGTTCGCGCCTGGCAATAAAATCAATCTCGGCACTTACGCCGGCAATACGGCCTAAAACATCCTCCTTTATGGCGATGTCGAGATCATTGAGGCGCTTTTGGATATTATGGAAATCTATAATGGTTTCTGACAGCTGTTGCGGGTCCATATCCGAAAGCAGGGTTTGGAAATAGCCAAATGCCTTGCCGCCCTCGTAGGCCTGCTGCTCGGTAAGTACTACATCGTAACTGCGCGAGCCTGCCAGGAAAATATACACCCGCCAGTAATTGCCAGCCCCATCTTTATAAAATAGCTTATCGTCGAGCGTGCTGATGAGTTTTAGCACCTTTTGGTTTTTACCGGCATTTACACCAGGCAGCATTTTGTTTTTAAGGTAGGAGGTTACCAGGTCGATATTATCTATCAGCCTGGGCACATCTTTAAAAACATGGTGGTTGATGCGCTGCAACAAATAATCGGGGCAATCCGGCACCTTATTTTTCAGCAAAAAAGTATCATTAATATGCCCGTTGCCAAAAGCTTCTGCGTCTGCAACTTCGCCGGATATATTAAAGTTTTTCACTATCGAGGAAATGTTAAACGTATTCGGATCTATTAAACTCATCTCTTATATAAGGTGTACTTGGATTACTCGGCTTATTACCTGTGTGTGTTCGCACACTACCATGTTACAAACGTCTGTGTGTATTAATATCTAAATATAGCGTGTTCGCACACACAAAAACAAATTATTTTTACAAAAACTTAACATTAGATGCAAAAATTACCATTATTACATAAAAAAGCCCATTTTATTGCTAATAAAACGAGCTTTTACTATGTAACCGAACACATTAATAAAATTTGTGGCAGCTTTTTGTTTGCTTATGAGAAATTTAATTTGGCGTTTAGGCTAACCGTACAACATTTAAAAACCGGTGCCGGCACAAACCTCCGGCAAATTAAACCGCCAGCAGCAATGTAATATCATCCATAATTTGATGGGCAAGCATCTCGGCATTTTCCATCGAATTTGCTTCCGAATAAATCCGGATCACCGGCTCGGTATTAGACTTGCGCAGGTGCACCCACTGCTTGCCGAATTCTATTTTCAATCCGTCGATAGTACTGTAAGGTTGTTGCTTATATTTCTGCTCCACTTCTTTCAGCAGCGCATCAATATCCATACCCTCGGTAAGCGTAATTTTATTTTTGGAGATGTAATATTCGGGATATGTGTTACGCAACTCCAAAATGCTTTTGCCCGATTTGGCCAGCAACGTTAGGAACAAGGCAATGCCAACCAGGGCATCGCGGCCATAATGCAATTCGGGATAGATGATACCGCCATTACCTTCGCCGCCAATTACGGCGTTAACTTCTTTCATTTTTGTTACTACGTTTACTTCGCCTACGGCTGATGCTTCGTAAGCACCGCCGAGGTTTTCGGTAACATCGCGCAGGGCGCGGGTAGATGATAAATTGGAAACGGTGTTGCCAGGCGTGTTCTTTAATATATGATCAGCAACGGCAACCAGTGTATACTCCTCGCCGAACATGCTGCCATCCTGGTTCACAAAACAAAGGCGGTCTACATCCGGATCCACTACGATGCCCAGATCGGCGCCAATTTCTACCACCCTGCCTGCAATCGCGGTTAGGTTTTCGGGCAACGGCTCCGGGTTGTGCGGGAACTCGCCATTTGGCTCACAATACAGTCCGTCAATCTTATTAACGCCCAAAGCTTTCAACAAAGGCGGCAAAAACAAGCCACCGGTAGAGTTTACGCAGTCAATCACTACGCTAAAGCCGGCGGCTTTTATAGCGGCAACATCAACCAGCGGCAATGCCAGTATTTTAGCAATGTGCTTTTGCAGGTAGCTGTTATCATAGGTAACTTCACCTAACTCGTCAACCCCGGCAAAGGCCCATGAAGCATCTTCCGCACACTCCGGCACTTTTTTGCCTTCCTCATCATTTATAAACTCGCCTTTAAAGTTTAGCAGCTTCAAAGCGTTCCATTGTTTTGGGTTGTGGCTGGCTGTGATGATAATGCCACCGCCTGCCTGCTCACCGGGCACGGCAATTTCTACCGTTGGGGTGGTGGATAAACCAAGGTCTACCACGTTTATGCCCAAGCCCATCAGCGTGCCGGTAACCAAACGATTGACCATAGCGCCCGAGATACGGGCATCACGCCCGATAACCACTTTGCGTTTGCCGGTTGTTTCTATAACCCAGCGGCCGTAAGCAGCGGTAAATTTTACCACATCAGCCGGCGTAAGCCCGTTGCCGGACGTGCCGCCTATAGTACCTCTTATACCTGATATTGATTTTATGAGTGTCATGATTATTTTTTTGATTACACCGATTGGCGAATGATTTCACCGATTTTTGCTTTTTGATTTCACCGATTCATTTTATTAACCACGTCATTGCGAGGAACGAAGCCATAAGTTATTGATAATAATACTTCATTCCGAACCGAGGAACGAGGGAGGAACTATCTCTTGAGCGGCAGCGAAAAATCTTGTTGATGATGCAAGGTTCACCACTTTGCTTGCCTGCTTTGCATTACTAACAAGATCCCTCGTCGCTGCGCTTCCCTCGGGATGACATGGCTCTAAGTCCTTGGTAATTAGCGCTCTTATTTTACACGTCATGACATTTTGTTACAGGGCACCCCAGTGAATACTCGCCATGACGCATGTGGGTGGCGCTGGGCCCCACCCTAAAACTTAAACCTCACAAATGCCTCCATTGCTTCGTATTCGGCCAGGCCGAGCTGGTTGTATGTGCGGGCGGTTTCGCTGGTGCGGTCTTCGGCGCGGACCCAAAACTCGCGCGCATCGTCCCCGGGGAAAACGGGCCGGTCTTTTTGCGACTGGTGTTTGAATATGGCCAGGCGTTTGCGTTCCACTTCCTCGGGCGATAGCGGCACGCACATTTCAATTTCATGGGTTTCAAATTCGTGCCAGGCGCCGCGGTATAGCCAAAGCCAGCAATCTTTTACCCACTCTTCTGTTTTGCTTAAACGCACAATGGCTTCGTGGA
>CBFGNE010000563.1:0-3554 GCA_965649995.1 uncultured Mucilaginibacter sp. | reverse complement strand
AACAATTCAATAAATCACCAATTCAATAAATCAATCATTAAAAAAATGCGTGTTTACTTCGATAATGCCGCCACTACAGCTCTCGATCCTGAAGTTTTAAAGGAAATGTACAAGGTGATGGAAAGCCAATTTGGCAACCCATCGTCTATCCATGCCCATGGCCGCGAAGTGCGCACGCTGATAGAACGCTCGCGCAAAACCGTGGCTAATTTGCTGCATACTTCGCCTGCGGAGATCTTCTTTACCAGTGGCGGTACCGAAGCGGATAACACTGCCATCCGCTGTGGCATTATCGACCATAAGCTTACCCACGCCATTACTACCAAGCTGGAGCACCACGCGGTTATCCATACGCTGCAGTCGATGGAAAAATCGGGTATCATCAAGCTTAGTTACGTTGATGTGGACTGTAAAGGCAACATAGATTACGATCATCTGGAAACTTTGCTGAAAGAT
Organism: uncultured Mucilaginibacter sp.; assembly: GCA_965649995.1. Lineage (GTDB taxonomy): Bacteria > Bacteroidota > Bacteroidia > Sphingobacteriales > Sphingobacteriaceae > Mucilaginibacter. Next base: position 3,098 of record CBFGNE010000563.1, on the reverse strand, counting down.
AACGAGCGCAGCTTTGTATCCCTGATGCATGCCAATAACGAACTGGGCACCATTACCGATATTGAGCGAGTAGGAGAGCTTTGCGAGGCATATAACGCTATTTTCCATAGCGACACGGTTCAGACTATGGGTCATTATAAACACGACCTGAGCAAGCTGAAACTGCATTTTATGGTATGCGCGGCCCACAAGCTGCACGGCCCAAAAGGTGTAGGCTTTTTACATGTAAACCATAAGGTAAAAATTAACCCCATGATATACGGCGGCGCGCAGGAACGCAACATGCGCGGCGGTACCGAAAACGTTTACGGCATAGCCGGTTTAGCTAAAGCATTGGAGCTTGCTTATACCGAGATGGACGCCCATCAAGCTTATATACAGGATATCAAAAGCTATATGATGGCTAAACTGCAACAGGAAATTGCGGGCGTAGCTTTCAATGGCGAAACCGACCCGGCGAAAAGCCTGTATACTGTACTAAACACTTCCTTCCCCGAAATGGAAATGGCAGACATGTTGCTGTTTAACCTGGATATTGCCGGCATTTCCGCATCAGGCGGCAGTGCGTGCAGTTCCGGTTCGGATATAGGCTCGCACGTGCTTACCGCGATAGGTGCCAGCGCGGATAGGCCCTCGGTCAGATTCTCCTTCTCTAAGTATAATACTAAGGACGAGGTGGATTATACCGTGGCCAAGCTTAAGGAGCTTTGCATGGTGAGCGCGTAAGGCGTATTCTTTTAGTTATGTCATTGCGAGCGAAGCGCGGCAACCCTCGGCAAGCAGAGCGGATTTGCATAGCGGCTCTGCTTGCCGATGATTGTTTCGTCGCTTCGCTTCCCTCGCGAAGACGTTGAGGATTGTTTTACAAATAAATTCCGCTATCCTTTAAAACTGGCAAAGTTTTTGGTATTTATTAATTAACAATTAAAAACTAAATACCATGGAAACTAACGAAAGAAACCCGGAATACAATCCAAGCCATAACCCGAACGAAACCCCTGAAGAACGCCAGTCGGAGCAGGAGGGTACAGGTTACCGCCAGCAGAACGAACAGGAACAACAGCAGGATGGCAACGATGCGTCGTACAGCGAGCAAAACGATGTAACCCCTCCAAATAAAAAAGAATTCCCTTCGGAAGGGCCTGCACGTGCAGATTTTGAAACCCGCAACCAGGGCCGTACAACCGGCCGCATGGTAGGGCACGAGCCAGGTACCGAGGGGATATAAGTAAAGATTCAAGAAAGTAAGAATCAGGAATCAAGAGTAGCTTCAACTAAAAGTCCGCAGGGTAATAAACCTTGCGGACTTTTTTATCTTGTATCTTGAGTCTTGATTTCTTGCCTCTCTTAAAGGGCGGAGGGTGCCGGTGCCAGCATCTTTAAAAAGCTTGCCAGTTTTTCCTTCATTTCCCGGCGGTCTACTATAAAATCAAGGAAGCCATGCTCCTGCACAAATTCGGCAGTTTGGAAACCTTTCGGCAGATCTTTTTTAATGGTTTCTTTAATAACCCTTGGGCCGGCAAAGCCTATTAACGAACCTGGCTCGGCAATATTAATATCGCCCAGCATAGCGTACGATGCGGTAACGCCACCTGTGGTTGGGTCGGTTAGTAAAGAGATGTAAGGCACTTTTGCCTGGCTTAGCAGGGCAAGTTTGGCGGATGTTTTAGCCATCTGCATCAGCGAGAAAGCTGCTTCCATCATCCGGGCGCCACCCGATTTGGATATCATCAGGAAGGGGACCTTGTTGGCGATGCTGTAATCGATAGACCGCGCGATCTTTTCGCCCACTACCGACCCCATGGAACCGCCAATGAAGTTAAAATCCATACAGGCAATAACCACATCCTGCCCGTTCATTTTACCAACGCCTGCGCGTATGGCATCCTGTAAACCGGTTTTCCTTTTAGTCTCCTCTAAGCGGTCGGTATATTTTTTGGTATCCGTAAAATGCAAGGGGTCGCCCGAAGTAAGGCCGCCAAACAGTTCGGTGAACTGGTTATCGTCAAATAAAATAGAAAAATACTCTTTAGAGCCAATGCGTATATGAAAACCACAGTAGTGGCAAACGTATTGGTTTTCAACCTGCTCAGAGTAATGAAGGGGTTTTTTACAGTTGGGGCATTTGTTCCAGATGCCATCGGGGGCTTCCTTCTTTTCCTCAGTAGTCGTAATTATCCCTTTGATTTCTCGCTTAAACCACGCCATATCTATTTCTAAGTCTTTCAAGTATTGCAAAGAAACGAAATATTTTAGATTTGAGACGTTAGATATGAGATTTGAGACATTATTGCATGGGCCGTCATTAAAAAAGTGGTGAAAATCAAGCCCAAATGTTAAAAATCTCAAATCTCATATCTCAAATCTCACATCAAAATTATAACTTCGGCGCACAAACATAAAGTTCAGAAAGTTAATGAGTTTAAAAGATTACAAAGGCGTACTCACCGGAGACCAGGTGCAGGAGCTATTTGAAGCAGCAAAAAAGCATCAGTTTGCTTTGCCGGCGGTAAACGTTATAGGCACAAACACTATAAATGCAGTAATGGAAACAGCAAAGGCTGTTAATTCACCTGTAATTATCCAGTTATCAAATGGCGGCGCGCAATTTTACGCGGGTAAATCGCTTGATAACAGTAAACTACAAGCCTGCATCTTAGGCGGTGTATCTGCTGCAAAGCACGTGCATTTATTAGCCGAGCACTACGGTGTTGCTGTAATTTTACATACCGACCATGCCGCAAAAAAATTATTGCCATGGATCGACGGTTTGTTAGAGCATGGAGAGAAATTTTTTGCTGAAACCGGCAAACCATTGTTCTCTTCGCACATGCTGGATCTTTCTGAAGAGCCTATCGAAGAAAATATAGAAATATCTGCAAAATACTTAGCCCGTATGGCTAAAATGGGCATGACCGTTGAAATTGAGCTTGGCGTAACCGGCGGCGAAGAAGACGGCGTTGATAACTCTGATGTAGATAGCTCGCGTTTATACACCCAGCCGGAAGAAGTTGCTTATGCTTACGAAGAACTTTCTAAGGTGAGCGATAAGTTTACCATCGCTGCTGCCTTTGGTAACGTGCACGGTGTATACAAAC
>CBFGNE010000562.1:0-3556 GCA_965649995.1 uncultured Mucilaginibacter sp. | reverse complement strand
GCTTACGCCGCCGGTGTTGACTTTGAGGGTTGATGCCGGCGGTTTTTTTTCCTTCTGTGCTTGCAACCTTGCAATTGTAATATTGCATTTTCGATTTGCAAGGATGCGCGGGTATAATAATACTCCCTTTTTAAGAATAAAAGCCAAAATTTGCCTTCGCGATTGGTCAATTTTGTTTTAAAAGGAAATGCTATATTTAGCAACCCTTAACCAATTACGTTGAACCAAAATCCCGAACAAAAAGCCCGCGATAATATCGACAAGCAATTATTGCTTTGCGGCTGGCTGGTGCAAGGGAAAAAGGAAACCAATATTGGTGCCGGCATAGGTGTTGCCATTCGCGAATACCAAACCGAAACCGGGCCGGCTGATTATATCTTATTCGTTGATAAAAAGCCGGTGGGCATCATCGAAGCCAAACGGGAAGACGAGGGTGTAAGGCTTACCGTGGCGGAGGATCAATCTGTTGAATACGCCACATCCAAATTAAAATACCTCAAAAACGACCCGCTGCCCTTTGTTTACGAAAGTACGGGCGAGCTTACCCGCTTTACCGATTACCGCGACCCTAAGCCGCGATCGCGCCCTGTGTTCACTTTTCACCGGCCGGAAACTTTCCAAAAATGGATAAAAGAAGGCCGCACGCTGCGTACCCGGCTGCATGATACACCGGGCTTAGCAGCCGATGGGCTGCGCGATTGCCAGGTTACTGCTATTACCAATGTAGAGCAATCCTTTAGGGATGCCCGTCCCAAGGCGCTCATACAAATGGCAACCGGCTCGGGCAAAACCTTTACGGCTATCACCTTTATATACCGCCTGCTAAAATTTGCCAAAGCCAAGCGCATTTTATTTTTGGTAGATACCAAGAACCTGGGCGAACAAGCCGAGCAGGAGTTTAAACGCTTCGAACCGCAGGATGATAACCGCCTGTTCCCCGAATTATATGGCGTAACGCGTTTAAGTAGTTCATTCATACCAAACGATAGCCAGGTTTATATCAGCACCATACAGCGCCTTTACTCTATATTAAAAGGGACGGAGCTTGACGAACGCGAGGAAGAACAAAACCCCAACGAAAACAAATGGACGCCTAAAGAACCCCTGCCTGTTATCTACAATCAAAAAACGCCGATGGAGTTTTTTGATTTTGTAGTGATAGACGAGTGCCACCGCAGCATCTACAACCTGTGGAAACAAGTGTTGGATTATTTCGATGCCTTCCAAATAGGTTTAACCGCCACGCCGGATAACCGCACTTTTGGTTATTTTAACCGGAATTTGGTTTGCGATTATGGCTATCAAAAAGCCGTGGAAGATGGCGTATTGGTACCTTACAATGTCTTCGAGATCGTTACAAAAATAACGCAGCAAGGTTCAAAAATTGAACTGGGCGAATACATTGGCAAGCGAGAAAAGCTTACCCGCAAACAGTTTTGGAACACGCTGGATGAAGAGGTAGAATACAATGCCAAGCAGCTGGATGATAAGGTGGTAAACCCCAATCAGCTGCGCATGATCATCAAGGCGGTAAAAGAGCAACTGCCCGTAATGTTCCCAGATAGGGTGGAACAAATCCCTGCCACTGCCACCGCCCCTGCTACTTCCACCTTCGAGGTCCCTAAAATGCTCATCTTTGCCAAAAGCGACAGCCATGCCGATGATATTATCAATATCGTTCGCGAGGAGTTTGCCGAAGAGAATAAGTTTTGTAAAAAGATAACCTACCGCAGCGAAGAAGACCCTAAAAGCATTTTGCAGCAGTTCCGCAATAGTTATTACCCGCGCGTGGCGGTTACGGTGGATATGATTGCCACCGGTACCGATATCCGCCCGCTGGAAGTATTGCTATTTATGCGCGATGTAAAAAGCCGCAGCTATTACGAACAAATGAAAGGCCGCGGCACCCGCACCTGTAGCATAGAAGAACTTAAATCGTCCGGCACGCCGGCCGCAAAGTTTACCAAGGACCACTTTGTCATCATTGATGCCATTGGCGTGGAGAAAAGCCAAAAGACCGATAGCCGCCCGCTGGAAAAGAAACCGGGCATGAGCCTGAAGGAGGTGATAGAAAGCGTACACATGGGCAATACCGATGAGGACATGCTGACCACGCTGGCCAACCGCCTGATACGGCTGGATAAACAGATTAACGAAAAAGAAAAGATGGCCTTTGCCGAAAAGGCACAGGGGCAAACCATTACCCACGTGGTAAAGCAATTGCTGAACGCACACGATGCCGATACGCTGGAAACCCTGCGCCGCGATATTGATGCCCAAATGCCTGGTGCAGCACCGCTGGATAAGGATGCCGTATTTAACCAAAGGCATAACGAACTGATAGAACAAGCCACGCAGGTGTTTAACAGCTTTGAACTGCGCAACTATGTGATTGATATCCGTAAGCAGTACGACCAGGTGATAGACCATATTAACCCCGACGAATTGTTGAATCTGGGCTGGGTGAAGGATAATGCCACCTTAGCCGAAGGCCTGGTGCAGGATTTTAAAACCTGGATAGAAGAGAACAAAACCGAGATAACCGCCCTGCAATTGTTTTACGGGCAGCCCTACCAGCGGCGCGAACTCACCTACAAAATGATAAAAGGCCTGGTAGAAACCATAAAAACCAGCAAGCCAACGCTTGCCCCGCTAAATATATGGCGCGCGTATGCCCAGCTGGAAAAGGTGGACGGACAGCCCAAAAACGAATTAATAGCCTTAGTTTCGCTCCTCCGTAAAATAAGCGGGATGGATGAAAGCCTGGTTGCGTTTGATAAAACGGTTGACCTTACCTTTCAGCAATGGGTGTTTAGCAAACAGGCGGGTGCAGCCACCAAGTTTAACGAAGAGCAAATGCAATGGCTACGCATGATAAAAGATTACATAGCCGCCAGCTTCCATGTAGAGCAGGACGATTTTGAGCTGGACCCTTTTAACAAAAACGGCGGGCTGGGCAAAATGTACCAGCTGTTTGGCAGCAGTACCAGCGATATTATAAACGAACTGAACGAAGTATTAGCGGCATAAAATGGATAAGGAAATGGAATTGCCGGAGGGTTGGACAAGTTGCAAATTAGGCGAAGTTTGTCAATTTGAATATGGAAAAGGGCTTGTAAAAGGAGATAGAAATGCAACAGGTGATTTTGACGTATATGGTTCCAATGGCATAGTTGGAAAACACTCACAATATCTAATTGGACAACCGTGCATTATAATTGGAAGAAAAGGTGCGGCCGGAGTTGTGCATTTATCGTTAAAGCCCAGTTGGCCTATTGACACTACTTATTTCATAAAGGGTAACGATAAATTCATTCTAAAATTTCTTTATTATCAACTCACTGTTTTAGGACTTGCTGCACTTGAAACATCAACTGCGATTCCTGGACTAAATAGGAATGACGCTTACGCTAAGTCGGTTGTCTTACCACCCATAAACGAGCAACACCAAATCGTAGAAAAAATAGAAGAACTTTTTAGCGAGCTGGATAAAGGGATTGAAAATTTAAAAACCGCGCAGCAGCAGCTTAAAGTTTACCGGCAAGCAGTTTTAAAA
>CBFGNE010000561.1:0-3560 GCA_965649995.1 uncultured Mucilaginibacter sp. | reverse complement strand
ATAATAATCCTCGTACATTTTGCGGTATGCTTCAAATGCCGGGGTAAGTTGCTCTTTAATGGCGGCAACATCAGACAGGTCCTCGCCCGGTGCAAGCGTTAAAACCAGCGGACTGATCTTTGTACGCAGGAAGTGGTCGGGGCAGCTGGTACCCATTGGGGCAAGGCGCTCCAAATCATTAGAGTTGGTATACTCCAACACCCTTGCATCATCGGTATAATGCCCTATCATTTGTGTTTTTGATGAGCAGAAACCGCGCAGGATAGGTGCCAATGCAACGGCCTGCTTTTTACGGTCCGCTTCGGGCAGGCTATCTATTTTTTGGCCGCCAAATACGCTGCCGTTTTTTGTGTAGCTCTGCTCCAGGAACTCCGCACATTTTTCAATAACTTCAAGCGTGTTTATGTAGCTTTCGTAAGCGGTATCGCCCCAGGTAAACAAACCGTGCGAGCCCAGCATAATACCCCGGATGCCAGGGTTATTATCCAGGCATTCTTTTAGTTGCAAACCCAGGTCGAAACCGGGGCGTTGCCAACCTACCCAGCCTATGGTTCCTCCGAATAATTCCTTTGTTATTTTTTCGCCGTCTTTTGCAGCAGCAATAGCAATTGCCGCGTCGGGGTGCAGGTGGTCGATATGGTTAAAGGGCAAAAAGCCGTGTAATGGTGTATCGATGGATGGCGCTTTTGAATTAAGGTCGAATATGCTGTGGTTGAAAAGTTCTACCATCTCATCTTCGAACGCAATACCACGGTAAACGTTGGTTAAGCTCCGGAGCCTGTCTACATACAGCGCAGCAAGCCCGCTTTTTTTTAGGGTGCCGATATCGCCGCCCGAGCCTTTTATCCACATTACCTCAACCTCTTTGCCGGTCAACGGGTCTTTATCCATCACTTTACAGGAGGTGTTACCACCGCCGTAGTTGGTAAGGCGCAGATCGGCGCCAAGTAAGTTAGAGCGGTATATTAACAGGGCTACTTCGTCGCCGGCGAGTTCAGCGGCTTTCGCATCATCCCATAGATAGCTAACATGTTTAAATTGTGTGGTGTTGACAGCCATATGCTTCAAATGATATTTTTGTTGTTGTTTAAAAGGGTTGCCACGGCATTTAACCGCGTGTAGTAAACGCTTCGAAATTAATTAACCAATATTTTTAAACTGTTATGCACTGTATTGAACAAGGCCGTTAATATATCTTTCGCAGCAAAAATTAAGCCTTGATGGAGTTGCCATAACCCACTATCACCACCGAAAGGATGATGGTAATAATGCCTATAACAACTGTTGTAAACGCTTTTTTGCTCACCCCTTTCCACTCGTTAAGTACCAATCCCCAACTGTTTGCTACCAATATAATAAAAGCCATATGCAGTATCCACGAGCTTGCACCATTGCCCAGCTTGCTTTCGCCCATACCATAAAAAAAGAATTGCAGGAACCAGGTAGTACCGGCCAAGGCCGAGAATATATAGTTTTTTAACAGTGGTGTTTTGCTATCGGTATAATTGCCAAATGTTTTGTTGCGGGCGTTCAAAATCATGCACCAAATAAAATTGGTTGTTAAACCACCCCAAAGGATAACGATATAGGTAACGTTGTTTTTATAGAGGAAATTAGTATCATCGGTGATATGGTTGGCCGTACGCCATGCCTCGTTGGCGGCGTTAGCCATCGCAGCGCCGGCATCAATACCAAATGCAAAGCAAGCGCTTAATACCCCCGATATAATGGCAACGGTTATACCCAGCCCAAAACGGTAATCTTTATTTTCGTTAGCTGCCGCGCCTGCTTTGGCCAGGTCGCGCTCTTTTAAAGTACCGGCCCTGCCGCAAATTATAATACCAATAACGCATACCAATATGCCCAATAAAACCATTTGCCCCCAATGGGTTGTAGCCAGGGTGCCAATACTATCTTTACCGGCCGTTGGCGAGAACTGGTAAAAAACCGCAGGTACCAAAGCCCCAAATACCGAACATAGGCCTAATATAATAGTACTGCCTAAGGATACGCCAAGGTAGCGCACGCCTAAGCCGTAAGTTAAGCCGCCTATACCCCACAGCAAACCAAAGAAATAGGTTAAACCCAGTATGCCGCCATTGGTAGCTTTAATAATGTCGATAAAATGCGGCACTGTTAACCAAGCCGCAACGGGCGGAACGATAAGCCAGGAAAAGATGCCACCTACTATCCAGAAGCTTTCCCAGGCCCAGCCTTTTACTTTTTTGTAGGGTATATAAAAACTGCCGGAGGCAAAACCGCCGATAAAATGGAATATGATCCCAAATATTGCTTGCATGAAAAATAGGTTAATTGGTAAATAACAGTGCTAAGCTAATTAACGGAATTTTGCTAACTGTTATGCACTGTAATGGCAAGGAAATTATTTAGGATGTATTTGCGCTACGGATTTAACCCTCTCTACTTTCCAACCCAACAGGTTGAAAATCTTCTTTGCGGGTAAAGTAATTCAGCAGTAAAACCAAACCTATTGTAAGTGCAAAATTGGCTTTCTGCATCACCGGCAAAAATTCGCGGCTGCCCGCGCCGTACATATACAGCGTGGCATAAAAAACAACAAGGCAAATAACACAGAGGAATTTAAACAAGTGCAACCGCGACTTGAAAACAAAGATCGTGATATAAAACAACCCGATCAAAAACATGGTGCTCGAGATGGAGATCATGGTATCGTGTAATGGTGTGGCAATCAAAAACGTAAAAACCATACCGCCGGCGCCAACGTATTTTATCACTTTAGCGGCGCCCTTTGCCGGTATCCGCTTCGAAAACTCAACAAAGAACAACGCAAAACCCGCAGAAAGGAACACCATGCCCCCAATAGCCCAAAACCGTGCTGTATTATCTGCTCCATTTACCGCCTTCTCGCCAAAAAGGTTGCTGATATAGTTATCGGCCCAGTGGTATCCAACGGAGTTTTTATCAACCTGCGAACCGCCGGGATAACGGAAGGTGGCTATCACCAGCAAAGCCAATGAAATAATTATGCAGAAGAGGATTGCGTGTTTTTTTAACATGGGATTTTGGATGAAGGCGCAGCAATCTAAAAATAGGCAATAACAAGCAAAAAGCCTCCAGATTTTTCATCTAAAGGCTTTTAAATTTTTGTGGGGCTATGCTACAAAACCGTGCTGTTTTATGTGTGATTTGCTTTGCGCCCTGCAAACAACCGTGGCTGCAAGCTTAATAACAGCAAGTATATTTTCCAATTTTAACGTTCGTTAATTTAAATGGCTTTAAGGCCGTTATCCATAACCTGTAAATCGTATCCCTCATACTGGTATTTGCTTTTTTACCTGGTAGCAACTTTTCCATCATGGAAGTTTATATTACTAATTGTGTTTTTACGCTTACCAATGGGGTTATTCCCATTGAAAATTATTCCTGAGTTTACCGGCATTCCAGATAGCCTGTATGTCCGGTTCGCAGATTTTCCATAAACTTCGCGCTGCTTCTGAAATGGGTTTGAGTTTATTTAACCGATATTTTTACTGTTTTTGAAATGTTGCGCGATGAATTGCCTAACTGGAGGATGTATT
>CBFGNE010000560.1:0-3566 GCA_965649995.1 uncultured Mucilaginibacter sp. | reverse complement strand
GGTAATGGATAAGGTAAAAGTGAGCTATGGGGTAGTAATTTAGGTTTGATGCTTCACCGGGCTATGTAAATACTATCTACGTCGAATTTTTTAACCTTCATTATTCTATATTGGGCATTCGGCGTTCGATATTAAAAAAAATCAATTGCTTAGCTTATTGGCATTGTCCCGCCAGACCGGGCATCATGCCGCTTAATAATCAGCAATAATAGTTAACGAAATCGGAAATGTCGTCACGGCTTTTCCATTCTAAATGCAAGTATGTTTGAAATAAAATATCACTTAATCGAAAATATACACTTTGATGTATCAACATTAAATAGTGATTCTATTCGGTATAACTTCTGCTTAGGCAACCTGAGCTTAAGCACATCAGAACATGCTATTGAAATGAATTGGGAATGGATTCCGCTATTGGATTTCAGCCTGAGTATCAGTCATATTTATAACTCTTTTAACAGCAATCATTCGAGCGTGGAAGTTTTTGAGTTTACGGAGTCTGATGAAAGGTTATTTTTCAAGAAAGACAATGAAGTGGTTGCTATTCAAGCGTCTTTTTCAGATTGCATTCTTTCTATGAACATCGATGAATTTGTTGCCGCGATAAATTGCTATAATGAAAAACTGATACCAGATATTGAGAGAAAATTTCCGGCAGTGCGACATCATATAGCGTTCATCGAGTCAGTACGTGAAATTGGCGGGATGCTTAGTAAAACGAAGGAGTAGGCGTGTAATAAAACGCTCGGGCTGGCTAGAGTATGATGGGCTGAACAATTGCGATGAGTATTGATGGCTAACCGCTTGCAATTCTCCAACTATATGATACGGATGCTTATTTACTTGTTTGCATTGGTCCTTATGCCTAATTTTAAGGCTTTACAATTACAACATTTGGTATGAAAGTAGTGAAGACAGCTGACGCGTTTGACAGATCGGCAAAAATATACCAGGACAAATTTATGGATGTCAGTGAGTACGCTGAGCCATTTAAGCTTTTTTGCGATAACATAAAACCGGATAATGCCAGTATATTAGATATTGCCTGCGGCCCCGGAAACATCACTAAATATTTACTCGATAGAAAACCAGGCTATGATGTTTTGGGCATCGACTTTTCTGCAAAGATGTTGAGCCTTGCACAGGCAAATAACCCTACAGCTAAATTCCGGCTGTTGGATTGCCGCGAAATTGACAAGATTGAACAAAAATTTGATGGGATTACCTGTGGGTTTTGCCTGCCCTATTTAACACGGGGGGAAGCCGTAGCATTGATAAAAAATGTAGCTGGCCTGTTAAAACCCGGTGGTGTTTTTTATTTGAGCACGATGGAGGAAGATGAAAATAACAAATCCCGTTATCAAATATCCGGTGCAGGCGATAAGGTTTATGTAATTTACCACCAGGAAGGTTATTTATCCGATGCCTTCCCAGCCAATAACTTCGAGGTGATAAGTTTCGGAAGATATAGTACCCCGGATAAAGATGGCAGGCTGACTACCGATTTGGTATGGGTTGGGAAATTGAGATGAACGGAAAAGAAATAACGCATGGGACGCAAGAACGGTTTTCGTGCAGCCTGTTTAGCAACAAACAGTAAGCTCTTTTGATGCTTTTAACTGCATGAAAGTGCCGCAGCCAAAAAGAAAAAAGATTGCTATTAAAGTGCCGCCATTGCATGATGGCGTTAATACACCTGTACCGGTTCCCGGGCCATCTGTTAAATTAACGGAAACTGAAGCCGGGTTATACAAGCAGGCCGATAATCCGCTGGGCGACCCGCACAAGATTTAACCTATATTTTCGCCTCTGGCTCGCGCAACGGCCTTGCTGAACGTGTAATTACCCCGGCTATTTAATCCTTGGAATCGAAAACGCCCTGTCGTCTTTTGTGAAACCTACCTTAGGGTAATAATCCATTGCTGTGGGGACCGAAAGAAGAAGCAGCATTGATTGCTCGCCCACTTGCACTTTTGTCAGTTCGATCAATTTTTTTCCGATACCCGATTTCTTATAGCCGGGGTCAACGGCAAGGTCGGCAAGGTAGCTGCCCCAAACCCAATCTGTAATGGTGCGTGCAAGCCCCACCAACTCGTCGTTATCCCAGGCGGTTATCACCAGGTTTGAGTTGTCGAACATTTTTTTGATCCTTTCGGGGTCATCTGTTGGCCTGGGGAGTGCCGCATTATTGTAAAGGTTTATCACCTGGCCGGCTGTTGGCTTTACATCGGTGCGGTAGGTTATTTCCGTCATCATCATATTAGTTGATTGTACCTTTTTGTATAAATAACAGCGCCTGTCATAGTGCTGTGCGGTGTTGATTTGGCCATGGTTTACCTTTGCCCGTTTCGCAAAATAACTTCAGGCTCCGTAAAAATTGCCCCCATGTATAGCTGCATTCGGCAAACATCAGTGTATTATCCCTCCAATCATCATGGCTAAAAACCAACAAAGTAGCCGTATCGTTCTTTAGCTGCTCTAATTGCCCCAGCATTTCAGGGTATGCAGTCAGCAAGCTTTCCCGGGTACCGGGGATGAGTTTGAAAGATAGGTTAGTGCCTACCCACTCGTCGGCACCCTTAATGCAACTCCATTTAACCGGCTCAAAGGGTTCTGCTGCAATAAGCACCATCTCTTTAAAGTAACCGGCACCAAAGTGAAAGCGTAAGGTGCTGTTCACCTGTTTATTTGCTTCGGTATCGGGTGTCCACCAGGCAGATAAACCTTCCTGGCTGGTGATCGCATCGTACACTGTTTGGGCAGTAGCTTCGATAATTAAGGCGTGGTTGATATTTGGCATAACGGGCTTATTTTTTGGTTCAATTATTCTCGATGCTGTTTTTTACAAACGCTGTGGTTACTATGGTTGCAAACTCTTCCCTCAAACTGGCCAGTGCCGTATCATGCATCAAAACAGCCGAAAAGTGTTGCCCGTCGATGCCTTTTTTATTAAAGGTTGCCGTAGCATCTGCCACCACATAAGTATCGTAACCGAAGTTCCCTGCCATCCTGGTGGTGGTAGAAACGCAATGGTCTGTTGTTAAGCCAACAATTACCAATTTGGTTATACCGGCTTTATCAAGTTGGTCCTTTAAATCTGTGCCGATGAAGGCGCTGTTTACATTTTTTTTAATAATGGTTTCACCATCTTTTGGCTTTACAATATCGTTAAATTCGTTTCCGTAGCTGGTTTCATGAAGTATCGAATTTGGGTTGGCAGAGCAATGCTTGATATGGAAAACAGATAGCCCGCTGTCTCGCCACAAGTTTAATAGCTCGCCGGCATTTGCTTCGGCATTTGGGTTATTTCTTTCGCCACCCCAATAGGCAAGGTCGTCAAACCCTTTTTGGATGTCTATCAGGATTAGGGCCGGGTTATCTTTTTTTGAAAAACTCATTTTGTCGTTTAATTTTTTAGCGTTCGGAAAGGCATATCAAAGCCCCCCGAAGATCCTTTTGAAAAGCTTATCCCTAAATGTTTATTGTAAGGTTACGGAGCAAAAATAAGGGCAAATAGGCGAATATTTTATGCAAATATGTAGTTGTAACGACTATATTTTGCAATA
>CBFGNE010000559.1:0-3574 GCA_965649995.1 uncultured Mucilaginibacter sp. | reverse complement strand
GATGATTCAAATCGGCGTTTCTGTTTCTCACCTGTCGGTGGAATCAATCTCAAATCGGTGTAATCAAAAGTATTTCTGAATATACTCCAGCATCTCCCCCGTTATCTTCCCGTTAGTTGCAAGTAACTCTCTTGTGTTTAGCACCTCATCGCCACCTTTAAAGTTAAGCACCTGCCCGCCGGCTTGTTTAACGATGACAATACCACCCGCTACATCCCAGGGGTTAAGGTTATACTCATAGTAGCCTTCAAACCTCCCGCAGGCGGTATAAGCCAGGTCTACCGCGGCAGAACCTAAACGGCGCAGGCCGTGGCAGTTACGCATCAGTTCGGTAAAAAGCTCGATATACGCAGGTTGCTTACTGAAATCGTAATAAGGAAAACCTGTTGCGATAAGGCTATCAGCTACCGTAGGTTTATTGCTTACTTTTATCTCTTTTCCGTTGAGGTACGCCGGCGAATCGCTATGGGCGTAAAAGCATTCGTCCTGGCATATTTCATACACTACGCCTAAAACCAGCTCTTCGTTTTTCTGCAGCCCAATACTTACCGAATACACCGGCAAGCCGTGTATGAAATTGGTGGTGCCATCCAGGGGGTCGATGATCCAGTTGTAGGTGTCGCCAATTTTGGTGGTAGTTTTTTCTTCGGTAATAAAGCCGGCCTCGGGGAATATTTTTTCTAATCCGGCAACTATCTTTTGCTCGGCGGTTTTGTCTACGTACGATACCAGGTCGTTTAGGCCTTTGTATTCTACCTTATCTGCATCAAAAGTTATTCTTTCCTGCCGGATGAATTGGCCGGCCTCTTTGGCAACTTCGGTTACCTGGCTAATGATGGAGTTAAGCTTCATTGGGTTGATGTTGGCGTAAGGATAAACTGAACGAAAACACTTTATGTACAAAATAACTTGCTACAAATAAACTTAGCGCGGCGCCGATTCGGGCATATGGCGGGTAAATATCCAACGACTGGATGAGCACTTTCAGCACGCCCAGGTTTGCAAAAAAGCCGATGAACGCTACGGTTGCAAACCTGATGAACTGCTTTGCCGGGGATAATTTAGATTCGTTGAAAACTAAATACCGGGTCATCAAGAAATTAACAATAACACCAAGCGTATATGAAATAGTTAGCGATACAGAAGAATTACGAACAGGGAAAGATAATACACGGTACGTGCCGCCGGTAAATACATAGTGGAATAGCATATAAAACAACGACATATCCACCAAAAAACCGGCGCTTGCCGATAACAGGAACCTGATGATATGGCTATTGCTTATTTTATACCAAAGCCTTTTAGCCATTTGCAACCGGCGATTTTTTGTAACGCGAACCGTTAAATATCAAGGCCGCGCCGCCTAACACCATAATAAGCGATATCAGCTCTGCCTGTGTAAAGGGTATACCAGCAACATGATATTTGGTGTTTACGCGGATCAGTTCAATCAGGAAGCGCTCTACCCCTGCTAATATCATATAGATACCGAACAATACACCTGGTGCTTTAACGCGGTTACGGATCTTCCATATAAAGAAGAAGAGTAACAGGCAAATAACCGACTCATAAAAAGAGGTTGGGTAAACCGGCAATATCAGTTCATTACAAAACTTGCCAACGCAATCGGCAATGCGGTTACCCGCATCTACTTCGTTTACATTATGCGGAAACTTGAACGACCACATCCAATCGGGCGCCCAGCTTAGCCAACCCGGTTTAGCAGCTACATTGGGAATACCCCAATCGCCATCGCCCGACATTTGGCAGCCCACGCGGCCCAGGGCGTATGCAAGCATCATACCTGCCGCGCCAATATCCAGCATATCCAACGGCTTTACGCCATGCTTGTTGGCAATATATAGTACTGCAGCACCGCCGCATATCAAACCGCCATAAAATGTTAAACCGCTAAAACCGATGAGCATGGCCACCGGGTCTTTCATAAATTCGCCCCAGTTTTCGAGCGCGTTAAATATTTTAGCCCCTGCAAAGCCGAAGATGGCCGCCCAAAGCAATATGCTGCCCATTAACTCATAAGGATGCACGGTTACGCGGCGTTTCTCGGGTTTTGGGAGCTCCTGTTTTTTTGCTTCGTAATAGGCCCAATAGGCAAATGCTGCGGCAAATATGATACCGCCCACGTAGTTGCCGCGGAGCGATAGAAGAAAGTCCTGCGGGCTATCGATAAGCGCAGAATAGTTCATGGCGGCATCCACCACCTTAAAGCCGAAGATGAACCCAAAAATACCGTTGCCAACCAGTTCGGCAGCAGAAACGGGCTCGCCAACCATTACATCTTTTTCGAAGGATTTGATGTATCCTTCCTTCTCTTTCCGCTTAAACTCCTGGGTAAACGCCCAATAGGCAGCCATAAATGCCAGAGCTACAAAAAAACCAAAGGTTTGTATAGGCAAAGGGATATTTACCCCAAAAAAGTAGTTTAAAAGCGAAGATATGGTTGGAAACATTGGCTGGTATTTGTTGGGGCGAATATAGGTTTAATGCACTAATATTTCTGTGCTTTCTGTTATTTCAACATCACCATCGGGCGAAATTGCGGTTAAGTGTACTGCCTTTATTTCGTTCACCAGTACGGGGTCGTACTTGGCTTTTACTTTAACGTAGTTGCGGGTAAAGCCGTGCATAAAGCCGTCTTTTATATCGCCTTCAAACAAAACCTCATCGGTTTTGCCCAACTGGGTTTCGTAAAATGCGCGGCGTTTTTTTTCGGATAATATGTGCAGCATCTTGCTCCTGTCGGCACGGGTAGAGCCGGGCACCGTGCCCTTCATTTCGGCAGCAGGTGTATTTTCTCGTTCCGAATAGGTAAACACGTGCAGGTACGATACATCCAGCCCGTTCAAAAAGTTGTAAGTATCTACAAAATCCTCCCGCGTTTCGCCGGGGAAGCCAACGATCACATCCACGCCTATGCAGCAATTTGGCATTACCTGTTTTATTTTCGCTACGCGGCTGGCGTAAAGATCGCGCCTATAACGGCGGCGCATCAGCCCCAATATTTTATCGGACCCGGATTGCAGCGGGATATGAAAGTGCGGCACAAACCGTTTAGAGGTGGCCACAAATTCAATGATCTCATCGCTCAGCAGGTTTGGCTCGATGGATGATATACGGATCCGCTCGATGCCCCGCACTTCGTCCAAAGCCTTCACCAGGTCAAAGAATTTATCTTCGCGGTTGCCGTTACGGATACCGAAATCGCCGAGGTTTACACCGGTAAGTACGATCTCTTTTACGCCCGATTCGGCTATCTGTACCGCCTGTGCTACGGCATTCTCAATGGTATCGCTGCGGCTTGCCCCACGGGCCAGCGGTATGGTGCAAAAGGTACAGGAGTAATCGCAGCCATCCTGTACTTTCAGGAAGGTACGGGTGCGGTCGCCAAAGGAGTATGAGGGTACAAACTCGTTAGCTTCGGTTACCGGCTGGTTATATACTAATGTTTTGGGGTTCTTGGTTAAGTCCGTAAGGTATTCTACAATCCGGAACTTATCGGCAGCGCCCAAAACCATATCTACACCGGGTATTTCGGCAATTTCTTTTGGTTTTA
>CBFGNE010000558.1:0-3578 GCA_965649995.1 uncultured Mucilaginibacter sp. | reverse complement strand
TTACGCAACTTCTCCCGCCCTGGTTTTCGTAAGTAATTATATTGTTTATAAGTTAAACGTTGCTGTTTAATATGAGTACATTTGTATAACAGATAGTTAGATAGGGCTTGTTTACCAGGCGCATGTATTTACCGTTCTGTTTAGATCGATAACATATTGAACAACACCGGGATAAATAAAGTGCTATTGCTGGGTACAGCCAAGGAACCCTTTGACCAACGCACAGACCAGGGGCAGGCGTTTTTATGCTTTAGCCTGGTTACCACCGAGTACGTAAAAAAAGGGTACGACCAGGCCGAACACCACGAATACCACAAAATAAAAGTCCCCGAAAAACTGATAAGCGAACATTCCCTCTATTTGGCCGAAGGGCAATCTTTATTCATTGAGGGGAGGATACAAACTACTTCTTTTTACGACGGGCAGGGAATAAAACGCTATTCGCTGGAGATCATCGCCAGCAAGGTAGATATTTTAAGTACTATCGATATCGGTGTATTAAAATAACTGCTTGCGAACACCCTTGGGGGCGAAGCAGGATTGACTGAAACATGCGAGCGATAAGATATTAATTTGCAGGGTTGGTGGAAATAACATCAGATGAAACTCAATTCCCAGCTGATGATGTCCCATTATGATAGTGCGCCTTTGCCGGAGGACTGCATTGATTGAAACAATAATATAGCCATTTAATTTTATTTTCTAATACAATTATGTACATTTGAATGTACATCACATTGTACATGTCAATGAAAGCCATCACCATATCTTCGCTGCGTCACCAGATGAAAAGCTATTTTGATGCGGTTAGCGAAAACCAGGATATCATCGTAGTCCCCCGGAATAATAACGAAGATGATGCCGTGGTCATTATTTCCATTAAGGAGTATAATGCCTTGATTGAAACGGAACACCTGTTATCAAGCCCAGCTAATCGTAACCGCCTGGAAGAATCCATCCAACAACTAAAGGCGGGTAAGGTTGTATCATATGACCTTAACGCAGAAAAAGCACCGGTTCGCCGATGAATACAGACTTTACGGAGAATGGATGGGCTGATTTTGAATATTGGCTGGAAAATGACCAGGACATGGTTGAAAAAATCCGGGAGCTGATTGGTGCCATAAAAAACGACCCGTTTAAAGGTATTGGAAAGCCGGAACCATTAAAATTCGGGTTAAAAGGTTTCTGGTCGCGCAGGATAACAGGCGAACACCGGCTGGTGTATCAGGTAAGCGGGACCAAAGGCAAAGACCAAAAATGTACGATTATTCAATGCCGGTTCCATTATTAAGAGCGTTCGACTGCACATCCATTAACATATTCTTAACACTTGGCCGTTGTTGCCATTCATAAAAAAACACTAATTTTGTGCCTTATCATCGGGAGCATTCCCCGGCATCTATGGCAGATACAGCAACCTTGCAGCAACAGGCATTAGCCTTGCTACAGCAATTAATTTCGATACCATCGTTTAGTAAAGAGGAAAACCGCACGGCGGACCTGATAGAAACTACCTTGCAGCAACACGGCGTGCAAACCCATCGCAAGCTAAACAACATCTGGGCCTGGAACAAGTATTTTGATGCCGCCAAACCCACCATCCTGCTCAATTCGCACCACGATACCGTAAAACCAAACTCCGGCTACACCCGCGACCCTTACGACGCCAAAATAGAAGATGGTAAGTTGTTCGGCCTCGGCAGTAATGATGCAGGTGGCTGCCTGGTATCACTAATAGCCGTTTTTTTATATTATTACGAACAGGAGGACTTAAAATACAATTTCTGCCTGGCTACTACCGCCGAAGAGGAGATCTCCGGCGTAAACGGGCTCGAACTCATCATACCGGACTTGGGCCAGCTTGATTTCGGCATTGTAGGCGAACCCACCCTGATGGACCTTGCCGTTGCCGAACGCGGGCTGATGGTGTTGGATTGTACCGCACACGGCAAAGCCGGCCACGCCGCCCGCGAAGAAGGCGAGAACGCCATCTACAAAGCGCTGGCAGATATCGAGTGGTTCCGCACTTATAAATTCCCCAAAGAATCGGAAGTTTTTGGGCCGATAAAAATGTCGGTAACCATTATCAACGCAGGGTTGCAGCATAACGTGGTGCCTGCTACCTGTACCTTTACTGTAGATGTACGCGTAACCGATGCCTACCGCAACGAGGAAGTGCTGGAGATCATCCGCCAGCACGTAAGCTGCGACGTAAAGCCGCGCTCCATCCGGCTTAAACCATCCTCTATAGATAAAAACCACCCATTTGTACAGGCAGGCATAGCTTTAGGCAGAACGCCATACGGCTCGCCCACCACATCAGATCAATCCCTGCTGGATATCCAATCTATCAAAATAGGCCCCGGCGACAGTGCCCGCTCTCACATGGCCGATGAGTTTATTTATGTAGATGAAATAGGGAAGGGGATAGCGTTGTATGTGGAGATGCTGGATAAGATAGTTTAAGAGAATTTTAGATTTACGAATTACGATTTTAGATTTGTTGCAAAGTTGGCGACAGCAAGAAAAGCTTGAGGAGGTTCTTGTTTGAATTTCAGATTTACAATTTTAGATTTGTTGAAAACCTTATCAAAATGGACAAACAACAAATGCTCTCCCGCACTAAACAGTATTCTATAGCCAATGCCAGGCTGGTGCTAAGCGTTCCCTTTAACATTGTAAATCGCAATTATTGTGATCAATTGGCCCGGAGTGCCAGCTCAACAGGAGCAAATTACCGGGCTGCTTGCCGGGCTAAATCTAAAGCGGATTTCATTAATAAACTCAAAATTGTTGAAGAGGAATTGGACGAGAGCATGTTCTTCCTTGAACTGCTTGTAGAGTTAAATCCGGAACTCAAAGAAAAAATAACACCTATATACAGGGAAGGCAACGAACTTCTTTCTATAATTGTAGCTGCAATAAATACGTTGCGTGGGAAGTAATTGAATAAGATTTTTGGTTGCTATAAATCTAAAATCGTAAATCTAAAATCGTAAATCGAATGAGTAAGCTCTGGCAAAAAACCACCAACGTAAACCAACTGGTAGAAAATTTCACCGTAGGCCGCGACCGCGAGCTGGATAGGGAAATGGCCGCTTTTGATGTGCTTGGTTCGCTTGCCCATACTACTATGCTGCAAAGCATCGGGCTATTGAGCGCGGAGGATTTGTTGTTGGTGCAGCGGGAACTGAAGGCCATTTATGCCGATATCCAAAACAATAATTTTACCATAGAGGATGGGGTGGAGGATGTGCATTCGCAGGTAGAGATGCTGCTTACCCAGCGTATTGGCGATGCCGGTAAAAAGATCCACAGCGGCCGCTCGCGTAACGACCAGGTGCTTGTAGACCTTAAACTTTTCTTCCGCCATAAATTAAAAGAAGTGGTAGAGGAGGTGGAGAAACTCTTCCGCCAGTTGATAACACTGAGCGAGCAGCATAAAGATGTTTTGCTGCCCGGCTATACCCATTTGCAGGTAGCCATGCCATCATCATTCGGCCTATGGTTTGGCGCTTACGCCGAAAGCCTTGCCGACGACCTGGAGATGGTACTTGCCGCCTGGAAGATCACCA
>CBFGNE010000557.1:0-3581 GCA_965649995.1 uncultured Mucilaginibacter sp. | reverse complement strand
GTAAGTTACCAGGTGGTTGCTGATGCCGCCGCTACGCAGATCATTACCGAAGTAAGCGACCCATCTGTTAATATGGACCTGGTAAAGCTGCAAAAAGCGCCCAAAATGGCGGTATACTCGCCAAAAAGCAAGCTTCCCTGGGACGATGCCGTTACTCTGGTTTTAAAATATGCCGAAATACCCTACGATGTATTGTACGATGAAGAAGTTATAAAAGGGGACCTGCCTAAGTACGACTGGCTGCACCTGCATCACGAGGATTTTACAGGGCAGTTCAGCAAGTTTTATGCAGCTTACCGCTACGCGCAATGGTATAATGATGATGTAAAGGCGCAAAATGCGATGGCTAAAAAGCTGGGCTTCCAAAAGGTATCGCAAATGAAATTGGCCGTTGCGGAGCATATCCGCGACTTTTGCGCCGGTGGTGGGTTCCTTTTTGCCATGTGCAGCGGTACCGATACGTTCGACATTGCACTTGCGGCATCCAATACCGATATCTGCGGGCCGATGTTTGATGGCGATGCTGTTGACCCCGGAGCGCAAAGCAAGCTGGACTTTGGCCAAACTTTCGCCTTTCAGAACTTTCAGCTGGATATGAACCCCGAATCGCACCAGTTTAGTAATATAGATGTTACACCAACACGGCAGGTGGATAGGACGAGGGATTTCTTCACCCTGTTCGATTTTTCGGCCAAGTGGGACTTGGTTCCAACTATGCTTACCCAGGACCACGATAAGGTGATAAAAGGCTTTATGGGCTTAACAACTGCCTTCAACAAAAACCGGCTTAAACCCGGCGTTACCATCATGGGCGAAATGAAAACCGCCAACGAGGCCCGCTACATCCACGGCGAATTTGGCAAAGGCCAATGGACGTTTTACGGTGGCCACGATCCGGAAGATTATCAGCATGCCGTAGGTGACCCACCCACCGACCTAAAGCTTCATCCCAATTCGCCAGGCTACAGGCTGATACTCAATAACGTGTTATTCCCGGCTGCTAACAAGAAGAAGCAGAAAACTTGATCAATTTTGCAGCGGGCGGTGTGCAGTTAGCAGAATTCAGTTTGCAGTCAGCAATGGGCGGCTTGCAGGTGCAAAATTGCCGGGCATACTTTCCAAAATAATTTTCTCTTTGGGAATTGCTGCCGACTTAATTGTAGAACGTCCAGGCGACACCAAATTTCAAAGCGGCATCCTGTTGCGGGTAGCGGTTTACAGTATAATATCCTTTGCTAAACAAACCCTGGTTGGCATAATCGTACTGGATAAATATGTTGGTGCGCTGCAGCGTAGCTTTAAAAAACACGCTGGCAACAGGGTAGGAGGTGAATGTTACATTGGCGCCGTTATAAAATTGGCCTAAACCAACAGCATAGGATGGTGCAGTGTACGCAGTATTGTAACGCATGCTCACTCCATATTCAGATTTTAAAACATCAAATAGTACCGAGTTATGGTACAGGCTGCTGTAGGTATAAACTTCGGGTGTGCGCAACAGTGCAAGGTTATCAGATTTTTGGTAAACCACGTAGTTATCAAAATGGAATTTATGCCAGGTGAGGTTTTTGCCAACACTTACTTTGAGCATATTAATGGCGCCGCCAAATTGCTGCGGGGTAGCATCAATACCTGCATTGCTTGCCGCAAAATACAGGTAATCGTTTATTAAAAAATATTCTGCCTTCAGGTCGAGCTTAAGTGCATCGTTAATGTAATTGAACGATAGGTTAGTTATCTTTTGATTGTTAAAATCGGGATGGAAGATATAGTGGTTGCTTATCCAGTCTGTATAGATCAAGCCCGGCGAACTGCTTTGCAGGTAGGCACCCAATACTATCTTACCGGCTTTTTTGCCGCCTGCCAGGGTAAGTTTGGCATCGTAAAGCAAATCCCCAAAGTTGCGGCCCTGAACAATTTGGCGTATGTCTCCATCCAGGTTTATCCGGTCGCTAAAGCGGTAGCCAAGCCGGGCTTTTAGTGTTATGTTTTGGAAACTGGTATTTTGTACCCTTACCGGCTTCATCTCCTTGCGGCCGAATTCGTTTATGGTGGTATCGCTTACAAACTGGCTGTATTTATAAAAATCCTGTGCAAGCCCTACATCAAGCTTTAACTCGTTCTTTATCATCTTTACCGATTTTCCGCGCAGGTAAAAACTGTAGGAGAAATCGTTCTGTAAATGCAACACGTTAAGCGAATCGCGCGATCTGCCTGCGCTAAAGTAATAATCGGGGAATACACCATAGGTATCCAAATCGTTTTGCAGGTACTCGTATTTGCGAGTGTTGTAGTAAAAAGTGTAGGCCACGCGCTGGGTGGGCAGCACATTGGTACTGCCGGTGCCTTTTTTAAGGCTATCGATATGCCCGATATAGTAAAACTGTTTAATGTAAAACCCTGCGTTTTTCCAGTTGGTGTAGCTACTGGGTAGCTTTACCGGTTCGGTTGCTTTGTTGAAAGATGTAGTGTTGAAGATATCCTCCTGGACAAGGGAGCCAGTCTCCGGCGTTTTAAGGTTGGTAAACAATAGGTTGGCCAGCATGTTATAACGCTGGTTAAGCGAATGGTACCAGCTAAATATACCGCCGTTTAAGCCGCTTACGTTTTGCCTGAGCACGTTGCTGTTGCTGTAGTACCCGCGCGAACCGTTAAAGTTTAGTATGAAACCTATGTTCCAGTTAGGTTTTACGTTTTGCGTGTGCAAGGTTTTAAAGTATTGTTCCTTGGTACTGCCCAGCGTATTGGAAAGCGAAAGCAGAGTATAAGGTACCCGCGCATTGAAATAATTCATATCCTGCGGGTTTATTAAATAGGCATCCAATGAATGCATGCCCTCGTCAAAGCCAATGGTTTTACGCGGGTTAAACAGCAGGTCGCGCTGGGGCGTACCCAGGTAGCCGAGGTGTATTTTAGGGTTGCGGGGCTGGTTTAGCGGGCTGTAATTCTCAAAATTAACCAAACCGGTATCCAGGGGGAATAGTTGGGTGCTATCGCTTAGCAAACGCTCGCTTGTTACTTTTATGAATTTTGAATTGAATTCTACAGAGTCTTTCTTGCGGTCCGCGCGGGCCCGTATCGAGTCGATATTCTGCGAATCGCCTGGGCGGCTGTTCCTGATGCGGTCGCTGGTATCGCGGCTATACACCGGGTCGCGGGGGCGCTGGCCGGGGTAAGTGGTTGGTACCTGCGCATAAGCATACTGCGCTGATGCACAGATGAGCAATAATAAAATATATCTTAACTTAAGCGCCATTAAAGCCCAGCAATTAGTTCTTTAAGTATCTGTGTCATTTTTGGTTCGGCTTCCCGTGCGGTGGCCAGTATCTCATCTAAGGATACAGGCGTCAGTACTTCGGGGAAACCTTCGTCTGTTAATACCGAAATAGCAAAAACCGGCAACCCCATGTGGTTGGCTACAATTACTTCGGGCACGGTACTCATGCCTACCGCGTCGCCGCCTATAATGCGCAGGTATTTGTATTCGGCGCGGGTTTCCAGGTTTGGCCCCGTAACTGCTACATATACCCCTTTGTGGCAAGTGATATTATTTGCTGTGGCTATTTTTAATGCTCTATCTA
>CBFGNE010000556.1:0-3584 GCA_965649995.1 uncultured Mucilaginibacter sp. | reverse complement strand
CATCCAAAAGGCAGTGGCAGAGGCCGAAAAAAACACATCAGGCGAGATACGCGTTTGCGTAGAAAAAACCTGTAGCGATGAAGTGCTCGACCGCGCCGCAAGATATTTTGCTCAGCTGGAGATGCATAAAACCAAGCTGCGCAACGGCGTGCTTATTTACCTGGCTACGGTTGACCGTAAGTTTGCCATTATTGGCGATGCCGGCATCAACAAAGTAGTACCGGATGATTTTTGGGACAACACCAAAGAGGACATGCTGAATCATTTTAAATACGGCAACCTGGTAGATGGGATTGTTACGGGCGTGGCCAAAGCGGGCGAGCAGCTAAAAAAATATTTCCCGTATTTACTGGACGATAACAACGAACTGCCGGACGATATCGCCTTTATGGATGGCAACTAAACTTACGCAAATGTTTAAAAAAATAGTATTATGCCTAAGCCTGTTGCTTTGCATAACAACCGCCTTCGCTCAAAATTATCCCGAGAGGCCTACCAAAGGGCTGGTGAACGATTTTACAGGCACCCTATCGCCCCAGGAAATAGAACAACTGGATAGCAAGTTAAAGGGCTTTGAAGATTCTACCACTAATCAAATAGCCGTTGTGCTTATTAAAACGCTCGACGGCCGCGAGATAATAGATTACGGCGTGGGGCTGATGCGCAAATGGGGTATCGGCACAAAAGAAAAAAACAACGGTGTGCTGGTGCTGGTGGCTATCGACGACAGAAAAATGTCGATACAACCAGGCTATGGGCTGGAAGGCGCGCTACCTGATATTACCACGCAAGAAATCATCCAGAATGCTATGAAGCCAAAGTTTCGTGAAGGCGATTACTACGATGGGCTGGATGCAGCTACAACAGATATCATTAAATCAACCAAAGGTGAATATAAAGCGCCCCCCAAAGCAAAAAGCAATAGATCAGGCAAGGGCGGTGGCGGAGGGGCCATTGGTTTTATCATCATTATTGTAATTGTTATTCTGATTATCATCTTCCGTAACCGCGGTGGTGGCGGTGGTGGCAGGCGCGTTATTGGCAGCCGCGGCGGTTCTGATGCATTTTGGTGGTTAATGGCGGCCAATGCCCTGGGTAGCGGTGGCAGAAGCAGCGGCAGCGACTGGGGAGGATTCTCTGGCGGTGGCGGAGGAGGGGGAAGCAGTTGGGGCGGTTTTGGCGGCGGCAGCAGTGGCGGTGGCGGCAGCAGCGGAAGCTGGTAGGAGAAGGAAATTCTATAACCTACCCGAAACTCCAAATCCTAAATGGCAAGGAATCCCAAATGCTGAGCACTGAATCTTAAATGATAAAGGACAACACTTTGCACGTAATCCCAAACCTTTAGGGCTAATAACTATAGTTAAATAATGCAACACGATTATATCCTCAATGAGACGCGCAAAATGGCCTTGCTTTTGGCAAAACTATTCGGCCTGAAAGCCGAAAGCAACGACGAGGAATACCGGCAATATTTTAACACCGTATTGCAGGATGAATACAATGCAGAACTGGACGAATTACTGCGCACATCAGATGCAGATTTTAATTCGATGCTAATTGCAAAGGCTTACAGCGCCGAAAAATTGAATGCCCTGAGCCAAATGCTTTACGTATTTGCCGAGCCGTTTAATGCGGATGAGGAAACCGCAGCCACCCTAAAAAAGGTGCTTACCATCTTCGACGTACTCGAAAAAGAAAAGCATTACGAATCTTTTGACAACTTAAATAAGAGAAACCATATCTTGAGTTTCTTTAAAAACAACTATGGACGATCTTAAATGGAAAACCCTTTCCACCACTTATGTGCACAAAGGCCCCTGGGCCACACTACGCGCCGATAAATGCGAAATGCCCGATGGCACCATTGTAGATGAATATTTTGTATTGGAATACCCCGACTGGGCCAACGCGGTAGCGCTTACAGTTGATAACAAGATCATCATGATACGCCAGTACCGGCATGCAGCGGAGATCGTGTCGTTGGAAATACCCGGCGGTGTAATAGAAGATGGCGAGGACAAAGAGGCAGGCATGCGTCGCGAACTTTTAGAAGAAACCGGCTATGAGTTTGATACGGTAGAGCTCATTAGCACGGTATATGCCAATCCCTCTACCTCGGCAAATAAAACTTACTGTTACCTTGCCCTTGGCGGCAAAAAAGTACAGGAGCAGTCGCTTGACGAGCATGAGCGCATTGAGGTTATGGAATACACTATCGCCGAAGTAAAACAGTTACTGGCCGAAAACAAAATACCACAGTCCTTACATTGCACGGGCTTGTTTTATGCGCTGATGAAATTGGGCGAAATAACAGGATAATATTTTCCTAACAGAAGGTGTTCCACTTTGTGCATGAAACACCCGTTTTTTGATAAATGCTGACTATTAGAAAGTTGTGTTTTTTAGTGAAACACTTTGGAACAACCCTGTTCTTTAGGTAACACCCTTAAGCTGCTCGATATCAGCTTCTTAAAAAAATAAAAACATGTAACGAAAACTGGTGAAACACTTGATTGTAAATAACTGCATTACTATAACCTTATAAACAGAAAACCCCCGAAGCAATTCAGCTCCGGGGGTTTTCTGTTGGTATTATTTCTTATTGATAACCCTCGTTTTGTGTCAGCAATGGGTTAGCATCTCTTTCACGTTTGGGTATAGGGAAAACCAATTTTGGTGAATTCCACGGAAATGGATCGATATGATTTCCGTCGCCATCAATTGAATATGTTGTTTCTTTATAACGTTTTAAATCGAATAATCTAAAACCTTCAAATCCAAGTTCAGCGCGGCGCTCATATTTTACAGCATCTAACAAGTCGTCTGCTGTAGCTGCTTCCGTATCTTCTAACAATGCGCGATGGCGAACAATATTAATATCGTCCGCAGCACCAGTAAGGTCGGGAGCAGGTTTTAACGCCCTTGCTTCAGCCCTTATCAAATAAATCTCGGCTAAGCGTACAACAACTACGTTGGCGAAAGCATTATTAAACTTAGCTGTAAATGAATCATCCGTAACTTCGTTTATCCTATCGTCGCCGGCTTCAAACATATCAAAAAACTGCCCGAACAGGTAGGTTTCTTCCCGGCCTGAAAAAGCAGATGATGCGTAAACCTCGTTTAGCGCGTTAAAACCCGACTGGTTTGAAATTTGAATGGCGAAGATATCTTCTGAGGTATTAAACACGCGTGTTGCCTGCTCCTTTACCTGAAACTCATCAGAATAATGCTCTACAAGGCTATATGCCCCGCTTGATATTATCTTCGACGCTTCAACTTCGGCTTCGGAATACTTCTCTTGTGTAAGGTAAATTCTTGCTAATATAGCAGATGCAGCAGCAGAACTTGCGTAAGTTGATTTTATCGCCAGGTTTTCCTCGGCAAATTTCAAGTCGGCAATAGCCTGCGCATATACCTCGGCAACAGTATTACGTTTAACCGTCTCAATACCCGATATAGCGGTTGTTGGTTTTAATACGATAGGAACAGCAAGGTTTGTAGTTGGCGAACCATCATTCCAGGCCCTCCCAAACACCCGTGCAAGGTCAAAATAAACCATGCCACGTAAAAACTTAGCTTCGCCC
>CBFGNE010000555.1:0-3587 GCA_965649995.1 uncultured Mucilaginibacter sp. | reverse complement strand
CCCCATTTGACCGCTCTGGTATCCCCCCAATTGTTGATTCCGGGAAATAATAATGTTCAAAGTTGAAGCTAAACACTACACTCCCGAAATAAACAGAGCCTCCTATCGGGATCGAACCAATGACCTACTGATTACAAGTCAGTCGCTCTACCAGCTGAGCTAAGGAGGCTTAATTGTTACCAATTATTAGTACTCACCTGTAGCTTTCCCAAAATCGGCGTCAAATTAATATTTGCGCTATTTTTTTATTTTAAAGAACCATTCCCTTCACATTCGAAGGCTCTGTTAAAAGCCTCTCTGAAAGGGATTGCAAATCTACAAAAATTTAGAGCCCTGCAAAATTATTTTTCAAAAAAAATATAAGGGCTTAAATCCCACTTAAATAATATGTTTTTAGCTTAGGAACGGGCTTCTACAGCGCCTTTAATAATTGCAATACGCGGGTTTGAAGAGCAAAATTTAAGCGGAAACCGACAAAGATTTACCGTTTTTAGCTGATGCTTAATAATTTACTTTTTCTACGCCGGCGATGCTGCCCTCAGCCAGGCCTATTTTAACCGGCAAAAAAAACCGGCAGGTTTTTCAACCTGCCGGCACCTCCGGAACTAAAACCCCGGTTTTTTATGTTTAAAAATCGTCTTCTGCCGGCAACAGTACTGCTTTTTTTGCAGCTTCGGCAGCAATCGCTTTCTTAGTTTTATGTTTCTCTATCTGCAGGCGCAGGCTTTCTACCACGGCATCTGTAGCTTCTTCAAAAGTTTTACACTTTTCTTTAGCAAATATCTGGTTACCCGGCAGCAGGAGCTTTATCTCCGTTATCTTGTTTGCTTCGTCTTTTACATTCTCCAGTTTTAAATAAACCTCGCCACTAATAATGTGGTCATAAAATGTCTCCAGCTTGTCAACCTTTTTTTGGATGAAATTCAGCAGTTTCTGGTCTGCTGTAAAGTGAATAGATTGCACTGTAATTTTCATTTTTCCTCCTTTTTAACCCTTTGGATGGGCTTGTTTGTAAATAGACTTTAAACGTTCAACTGAATTGTGGGTATAAATTTGGGTTGCGCTTAAGTTAGCATGGCCCAAAAGTTCTTTAATGGCGTTAAGGTCGGCGCCGTTGTTTAATAATGTTGTAGCAAAGGTGTGCCTCAGCACGTGGGGGCTGCGTTTGTTTTGGGTGGATATGTTAGAGAGGTATTTTTGCACTATCAAATATATAAGTTTCGGATACACGCTATCGCCTTTAGTTGTAACGATAAAGGTTAAGGAATTGTTATGAAAATTTTCACTTTTCCGCGCGGCTATATAGGCCTTTAGCAGCGTAACTAACTCGTTATTGAGGGGTATTATCCTCTGTTTGTTGCGTTTACCTAAAACTTTTATGGTGTTTTCGTAGAAATTTATATCTGTTTCTTTTACGCCAACAATTTCGGCAAGGCGCATGCCGGTGCCAAATAGCAGCTCGATAACCGTTTTATCGCGGATGCCTTCAAAGTTATCGCCAAAAACCGTCCCGCTGTAATCATCAAGCATGGTGGTAAGTTTGGCCCCATCTACCACGGTGGGCAAATTTTTTGGTGCTTTAAGCGAAGTGAGGCGCGATGTTGGGTTTACTTTGATAACCCCCTCCTGCAATAAAAACTTAAAGTATTTGCGCAGGGTGGCCAGTTTGCGGTTTACGCTGCGCGGGGCAAGGGTTTCATCAGCTACCATCCAGTTACGGATATCGTGATGGGTAATTTCTGAAGGGTGGGTGATGGTGGCTTCTTCGCCCGGCGGGTTCAGAAAACGCATGAATTGCTCCAGGTCCGACTGATAAGCCGATACAGTATGCGGCGAGTACCGTTTTTCGTATTGTATATACTGTATGAACTTGCCTAAAAGCATAAAAACTATTTGAACACCCAAGGATTTGAATGTACAAATAGTTTTTTTATGTTGACAAGAAAATGTTTAAAATTCTTTCCGTAGAAAAAATTAAACAGTTTCTATATTCATATTCTGCTTGTAGATGGCATGCTTAATTTCGTGCCTGCGGGTAATAGATTTCTTTTCGAATGCCTGACGGCTACGAAGTTCTCTTAATACACCAGTTTTCTCAAATTTCTTTTTAAAGCGTTTTAATGCTTTATCTAATGATTCGCCGTCTTTTACGTTGATAATGATCATAATCCCAAATACCTCCTTTCAGGGACGGCAAATGTACGCAATTCTTTTAAAATCTGAAATACAATATTTTAAATTATTTTATACGTTGAAACTTGCGTTTATATCCGGTTTGTTATTATAAATTTGGGCAACTATTGATTCCTAAATCTACATGTCCCCTGCTGTTGTCCATCGTTTAAAAAAATACCGTGCCATTGTAATCGGCGATCCGCAAAAGTTTTCGCTCGAAAGCAGGATATTTCAAACGTTCTCGTTCTTTGTGCTGTTAATACTGGTGTTTGAGGTGTTTTTTAATATCGCCATACACATGTACGTTTCGGCCACACTGGCCCTTGCCGTATTTTTAACACAGTGCGCATTATACTACGTAGTGCGTTTTAAAAACAAGTTGCAGCTTGCGGTAATATTTTCGGCCATCGAAATTAACGCGATAAAGGGATTTGGCTATTATTATAACGATGGTATAACCGGTGCCACCCTCCTGCTTTTTGCAGCATCATTATTTATACTGATGTCGGTATCCAATAAAAAATTATGGCCCTTTTTATTAGGCTTTAACGTAGTGGTTGTGGTATCTGTTATTATATCAGAATATATAGATCCGGATATCATTCAAAAACACTACGAAACCCGGGGCGAGCAGTTTGCCGATAATATTGTATCGTACCTGGTTACCATCATCCTGTTATATGTAGGCACATCTGCCATACGTCAAAGTTATACCAGGCAAAAAAACCTTACCGATGAGAAAACCCTTGCGCTGGAACTGCTGAACGCCGAAAAGGTAAAACTCTTCTCCATTATAGCGCACGATTTGCGTACGCCGCTGGCATCGGTACAGCAATATTTTAGTGTGATGGCCGAAGTGGATATTGATGCCGAAGAACGCGCCGAGATGGAGAAGAACCTGGTAGAAACTATTGGCAAAACGCAGGATTTACTAACCAACCTACTCAAATGGGCCAAAAACCAAATGGACGGCACAAACGCGCATTTGCAGGCAGTGCAGCTTAGTTCCTACTTACAGGAAACTACCGAACTATTCCAAACTATCGCCATAAAAAAGGATATAACCTTAACCACTATCGCCGACCCATCCATCACCGTAAAAGCCGACCCGGATATGTTGCAGATAGTGATACGCAACTTGCTAAATAATGCGGTAAAGTTCACCAAACCAAGCGGTCGCATTGAGCTAAAGGCCATAGCCGACGATACAAACTGCATTATTTCTATAACGGATAATGGCATAGGCATCCCGCTGAGCAGGCAGGCTGATATATTTTCGTTGAATACGGCATCCACCCACGGCACGCAAAACGAGCACGGCACCGGGCTTGGGCTGGTATTATGCAAAGACTATACCGAATTACAAGGCGGCCGTATCTGGTTTCACAGCATCGAAAAAGATGGCACAACGT
>CBFGNE010000554.1:0-3597 GCA_965649995.1 uncultured Mucilaginibacter sp. | reverse complement strand
GCATATTTACCGACAGGGCAAGTATCCTTTTTACACGTGTAATTGCATTTGCCTACACCTATCATTATATAAATTGGTTTACCAAAACAGAAATGATTGGCTGGCACCGCATCTCTATACCCAGGGTGGTTATCATCGGCGCAGTTTGGATAGCGTCCATCGCGTTATATTTTTACGACTATCGACTAGGCCTTAGCTGGCTATTTATATTAAGCTTTGGCCATGTAGTTTTAGAATTTCCGCTGAATCAGCGCAGCTTCATTGGCATCGGCAGGGAATTAAAAAGAAGGGTGACCGGGTAATATTTGTACCCCAACATGAAAATGATGAAACAAAACGGAATTAAGAGATAATATGATCAAATTGCGTAAGCTGTTTAAAGCGCCGTTCGTTTAGTTTCCATAAGAAAAGGTAGCAAAACGAAGCTATCAGCCAGCCAACAAGGTAAGCGCCGCCGGTAACCAAAAACATATAAGAGTGTTCGGCAAAAAGGGTTTGTACACCATATACAGAGATAGCAATTAAACATAAAAGCAAAGCTATTATCCCTCCCTGCACAACACCGCCATCAAAAAGGCAAAAACTTAGCCTTCCTTCGGCGCGGGTTTGCTCCCATTTTTTTACGAAACGGATATTGTCCGCATCTTCCTCGGTAAGTCCACGTGCTTTTAGCCGATTAATTTCAAAAAGCTTAGCATCTGAATGATAATAATCACGTGCACAGGCAAGGAAGAAGAAAAAAAAAAAGGATGGTCCTAAGTAATAAGCAAGAACCGCATATATAACAAGCGAAATAACGAAGCTTTTGCTGTAATAGCGCCAGTATTGCTTCATTAACTCCCTTTTCATTGCAACGAATTTTACGCCCCCTGCCCTGCCAGCAGATACAGCACTGCCATACGGATGGCTACGCCGTTCTCCACCTGATCCAGGATGATGGATTGTTTGCTGTCGGCCACATCGCTGGTTATTTCAACGCCCCGGTTTATAGGGCCCGGATGCATAATGGTAATTTCTTTATCCAGCGAATCGAGTATCTGTTTATTTAATCCATAAAGCATGGTATACTCCCTTTGAGAAGGGAAGTATTTAATATCCTGGCGTTCCAGTTGTATGCGCAGCATATTGGCCACATCGCACCAGTTAAGCGCTTTAACCAGGTTATGCTCAACCAATACGCCCAACGAACGTATGTATTTAGGAATGAGCGTTGTTGGTCCGCAAACCATTACCTCGGCACCTAATTGTTTAAGGCAAAGAATGTTGGACAGCGCCACGCGCGAGTGAAGAATATCACCTACAATAACCACCTTTTTACCCGCTACTTCGCCGTAACGTTCGCGGATAGAGAAAGCATCCAGCAGGGCTTGCGTGGGGTGTTCATGTGCACCGTCGCCGGCGTTTACTATCTGGGCTTTTACATGCTTGGCCAAAAACACGCCTGCCCCGGCATACGGGTGGCGCATTACTACCATATCCACCTTCATGGCCAGTATGTTATTTACCGTATCCACCAATGTCTCGCCTTTGCTTACCGATGAGGACGATGCGGAGAAATTCACCACATCGGCCGAAAGCCTTTTCTCGGCCAGTTCAAACGATAAGCGGGTGCGGGTGGAATTTTCAAAGAAAATATTGGCAATAGTAACGTCCCGCAGTGATGGCACTTTTTTGATGGGGCGGTTCAGCACCGTTTTAAAATTGTCAGCTGTTTCAAATATCTGTTCGATATCTGAAAGGTTTAAATCCTTTATCCCAAGTAAGTGACGGGTACTTAATGCCATGTAGTTAAATATCGAATAATGAACTCCGAATGTCGAATGATGAAGTGAAAAAATGTCCGCCGCTATTTAACAATATTCTTTTTAGCAGTATCTATTCTTCTAACAAATATTGCCACCAGCTGATTGCATTCATCTTTCACAGGCATCACCTTATCCAAATCGTATAACGCTTTTCTTTCTATTATTTTAAGTGAGATCAACGACTCTCTTAACTCTTTTAGAATGATTTTCATTTTGTGTATGAAATCATTCCGCGATTCAGCCGATTGTGCTTCGCCGTAGTTTAAAGCGGGCGAACAGCCCGATCTTACTAATTGTCCGGCGATATAGTTACCAAGCCGCGTGGGCAGGCAACTTCTCAACAACATCAGCAACCATAACAGCAAAATCAATCAGCCTTTCTTCTAAATCATATTTGCTATTGGCCATTATTATATTCCTTCATTCTCTTTCAACACTTCATCATTCGGCATTCGATATTCGGTTTTCGGTGTTCGGTATTATTCGTTCATTCTCTTCCAACACTTCATCATTCGGCGTTCGATATTATTCTTTAACCTCCGATACCAGCACAATCCTATCCTCGCCATCGGTTTCTTTCC
Organism: uncultured Mucilaginibacter sp.; assembly: GCA_965649995.1. Lineage (GTDB taxonomy): Bacteria > Bacteroidota > Bacteroidia > Sphingobacteriales > Sphingobacteriaceae > Mucilaginibacter. The sequence continues at coordinate 1,211 of CBFGNE010000554.1, read as the reverse complement.
AACTCACCACTACTTTTTGCGATGCGATGGAATCTACTTCTATGCCCACATAATCGGGTGCTACGGGTATGTGGCGCGAGTAGCGGCGGTCTACCAGTGCCAGCAGCTCCACCTTTTCGGGCCTCCCAAATGCCTGCATGGCATCCATAGCAGCTCGAATGGTGCGGCCGGTCCACAGCACATCATCCATCATGATCACTTTTTTGCCTTCAATTATAAAATCTATCTTGGTTTGATTAGGTACAAGTTGCGTCTCCCTGCGGCGGAAATCGTCGCGGTAAAAGGTGATATCCAGGTCGCCCTGTAGTATATTGCTTTCGGGAAGTATCTTTCTTAATTCTTCGGCAACGCGGTAGGCCAAATAAACGCCGCGTGGTTGTATGCCTATCAATACCGAACCGGAAAAATCGTTGTGATTTTCAATTAACTGACGACATAAACGCTGTATAGTAATTTGAAATTTCTGACCGTCGAGCAGCGTTAAGTTTTGCATCGTTTGGGTGGATTTGGGCAAAAGTAGTAAATAGTTTTGAGTTTTGGGTGATGAATTATTTTGCATGCAATCCGTAAAGCCGCCATTTTTTGTAGAGGTGCAATACTTTGCACCTCGCACATGCAAAGCAAAAAACACATGCTTGTTACATTATCCTTATCAATTTATATTTATCTTCATCCGTTTTTAAATTGTCACAATAAAACATTACATGAAATTTTTTTATAAACTTTCGCTGGTTGCCGCACTTGCCTGCACAGCCACTGCTCCGGTTTTTTCGCAAACGGAAATTACCGAAAAACTCCCTACAGATTACCTTAGCAAAGAGTTCCACGCCGGCAGGCGCCAGGCCCTACGCGATAAAATGCCTGCTAATTCAGTAGCGGTTATATTCGCTTTCCCGGAGGAGGTTTTTTCTAATGACGTGAACTACGTGTTCCATCAAAACCCCGACTTGTATTATTTTTCGGGCTATAAAGAAGCCAACTCCATGCTGCTGATATTTAAAGATATGCAGGGCAGCGGCGCTGATGCTTACAACGAAGTAATTTTTGTGCAGAAACGCGACCCCGCACAAGAGCAATGGACTGGTAAAAGGCTTGGCGTAGAAGGCGCTAAAGGCAAGCTTGGTTTTAAGGCTGCTTTTGTTGGATCGGAGTTTGCCACCTTCCCCATCGATTTTAAAAAATTCAGCACCATTTTGTATGACGGTATCCCC
>CBFGNE010000553.1:0-3614 GCA_965649995.1 uncultured Mucilaginibacter sp. | reverse complement strand
TCCATTTTATTTTGACGATGGATCGCAGGGAAATAATGCATTCAGGCTTATTAACAGGCAAACCAACGGGGTTGCCGACCAGCAAGGTTTAGCCGCAGTGGTACAAGGCGCGCAAAACAGTGCATCGTCAACCATCCAGGTTGGGCAAGTTTACCAAATTTATAACAGGAACAGCTTTAAAGCCCTGGAAATTGCCGGCTGGGGTAGTGCAAATCAAACGCCGGCCAGCCAATGGGAATATTTAGCCGGCGCAAATCAGCAATTTAAAATACAAGATGCCGGAGGAGGCTACTACCGGTTAACCCCGATGCATGCCACCGGAAAATGTTTGGAGATGTATGGCTTCGGCACCGGTAATGGCGGTCAGGTAGATTTATGGGACTACAACGGCGGTGCAAATCAAAAATGGTCTATTCAAATAACCGACAACGGGTACTATAAAATTATTAACGCAAATAGCGGAAAGGCATTGGATGTTGCTGGCTTTTCGCTCAATAACGGCGGCGCACTTGATCAATGGACGTACTCCGGAAGTCGTAACCAGCAATGGGGCTTTGTGAAAATATAAGGTAAATACAAGGCAATAAAGCCATTTTACCAATTGCCAAAAATCTCTAATGCCTCTGTTTTAATGAGGTGTTAGAGATTTTTCTTCTAGCTACCTGCCCTTTCGAAATAATTACTGGTGCTGAGGGAACCGTTCTGACGCCGTAGGTTAAAGATTTAAATGAGCATGCTCGCTAGTGCAGCTAACATGGCCATTTCGCTAAAATCAAAAAGCCCGTAAATAACTTATTTACAGGCTTTAACTTAGACTTCTGTGGTCCCGACGAGAATCGAACTCATATCTAGAGTTTAGGAAACTCCTATTCTATCCGTTGAACTACGGGACCAATCTCTATTTCGGATTGCGGTTGTTCAATTCGAATTTCCTTGTCCGGATGCAAAGGTGCAAATTTTGGTTGAGTTAGTCAAACACATTTGCACATCTGCACACCTAAGCATCTATCTTATTACCGATCCGTCCGGCATTTCGTCCGCTGGCGTTACAAAGCTTAGTTTACCCTGTGCATTCTCGGCCATCAATATCATGCCTTGCGACAGAATGCCTTTTATCTCGCGCGGCTCCAGGTTTACCAGTATGCTTACCTGCTTGCCAATAATAGCTTCCGTTTCGTAATGTTCTGCAATGCCCGATACTACGGTGCGCTGATCGATACCCGTATCTATGGTAAGCTTCAACAGTTTCTTGGTTTTGGCAACCTTCTCCGCAGCCAATATAGTGCCGGTACGGATATCCAACCCGGCAAAATCATCAAAGGTAATATTTGCTTTTGCCGGAATGACCGGTGCAACTACTTTTACAGCCGAGGCTTGCTTTTTATCAGCCAGTTTTTGAATCTGAATATCCATTGCCTCGTCTTCTACTTTCGCAAACAATAAAGCCGCCGGGTTTAGCTGGTGCCCGTTTGTAAACTCCATTTCCTGGTCAAAAGCTACTGCATTAACATTCAGCATCCCGAATATTTTGGCTGCCGTACCCGGTAAAAACGGCTGCAGGCAGGTGGCAATGTGCCCAACCAATACCAGGTTGTTATGCAAAGCCGTTTTAGCAGCCTCCGGATCGGTTTTTATGGTTTTCCAGGGTTCTTGCTCGGTAAGGTAACGGTTGCCCATACGAGCCATATCCATTACATTTTGCAGCGCCGCACGGAAACGATAGCTCTCCAGTTTTTGCCCAACTCATCGTAATGGCCGCCCAGTTCAGCATCTACTTTAGCATCCGTAAGCTTTATAACCGGGTTGCTGCTTTCAACCTTCCCATCGTAATATTTATGCATTAAAACCAATATACGGTTTACATAATTGCCTAATATAGCAACCAATTCGTTATTCACGCGTGCCTGGTAATCTTTCCAGGTAAACTCGCTGTCGCTGGTTTCGGGGAGGATCGACGTTAGCACATAACGCAACTCATCCTGCTTGCCCGGAAACTCTTCCAGGTATTCGTGCAGCCAAACCGCATGGTTGCGCGATGTAGAAAGCTTGTCGCCTTCCAGATTTAAAAATTCGTTCGCAGGCACATTTTGCGGCAAAATATAATCGCCATGCGCCTTCAATATAGCAGGGAAAATAATGCAATGGAACACAATATTGTCCTTACCAATAAAGTGCATCAGGCAGGCCTCATCTTCAACGTTTTCTTGCTTTTTCCAGTACAGTTGCCAATCCTTTCCATTATCTATCGCCCATTGTTTTGTGGCAGATATATAACCTATCGGCGCATCCATCCATACGTAAAGCTTTTTACCTTTGGCTTCTTCCAGCGGTACATCTATCCCCCAATCCAGGTCGCGGGTCATCGAGCGTGGCTGTAACCCCGATTTTAGCCAGGACCGGCACTGCCCAAAAACATTTACTTTCCATTCGCCTTCTTTCTCATCTATCCACTTCTCCAGCCATGGCTGATATTTATCAAGCGGTAGAAACCAGTGTTTGGTTGGTTTTAACACTGGGGCTTTATTGCTAAGGCTTGATACCGGGTTTATCAGATCTGTAGGGTTTAACGAGGTACCGCAGTTTTCGCATTGGTCGCCATAGGCTTTATCATAACTGCAAACCGGGCAGGTACCGGTGATATAGCGGTCGGCCAAAAACTGGTCGAATTCTTCATCGTAATACTGCTCCGAAAACTTCTCTATAAATTCCCCCTTCTCGTATAAATTGAGGAAAAACTCCTGCGAAAGGTCGTGGTGAATGGCGGATGAGGTACGATGGTAAATATCAAACGATATCCCAAACTCCGCAAAACTATCTTTTATCTGGTTGTGGTACTTATCAATAATTGCCTGTGGGGTAGTGCCTTCCTTTTTTGCCTTTATGGTGATCGCTGCACCATGCTCGTCGGACCCGCAAATGTATACCACATCTTTTTTCATCAACCGCAGGTAACGCACAAAAATATCAGCAGGCAGGTATGCGCCGGCCAGGTGGCCTATATGCAGTGGCCCGTTGGCGTAAGGCAGTGCCGAGGTAATGGTATATCTTTTATATTTATTAAGTTGCGACATTAAGCGGGGATGTTTATTAATTTGCAAAGATAAGTTTTTAGTCGGGAAGACAGAAAGTCCGAACGACGGAAGATGAACCTTATCGTATTACATTTATTTACCAATCCACTGGGACTTATGCAGAATTCTGGACTTTTGTACTTTATTATTCCTCCTTACCTCAAAAAAGGCGATAAGGTAGCCATTACATGCCCCGCAAAGAAGCTGCCTTTCCCCATGACGGATGCTATTAGTTTGTTGCAAAGCTGGGGTTTGGAAGTTGTATTGGGTGAAACCGTACAGGCATCATACAACCAGTTTGCAGGCGATGATGCCCTGCGTGCCATAGATATGCAGCGGTTTATTGACGATGACAGCATTAAAGCCATCATTGCAGCACGCGGGGGTTACGGCACCATACGCATGATAGACCTTGTTGATTTTAGCAAACTTGGCGCAAACCCTAAGTGGATAGTGGGTTTCAGCGATATCACTTTGCTGCATTCGCATGTTATTGGTAACTACGATTTGGCTTGTATACACGGGCAAATGCCGCTGAATATC
>CBFGNE010000552.1:0-3616 GCA_965649995.1 uncultured Mucilaginibacter sp. | reverse complement strand
AAATTATGGCACCAATTGCCGAAATAACCAGCGTTATACCCCAGTTGGCAAATTCGCCCCAGCCGTATTTTGGCAAATTTTCCTGCGGGATAAACTGCAACTGGTATTTGGTGAGTTTTAGCAATTCGTAAAAGTTGAAGTGCAGCCAGTTAATGCTGAATAATTCCCGGTAAAACTTCCAGTCCAGTGGCACGCTTAACAGCACCAGGAAGATAAAGAAGAAGCGGAAAAGGTTTCGCTCCCATCCTTTCCATTGTTTAAATGTTTGTGTTGGTTTTGCTATGCTGCTAAAATGGGCGCTAAGCCGGTGCAGCCAACCCCCTGTCGGGGCATGCGCTTTGTTGTTTAATGCTTGGCTCATGATTGTAAATTTTTATGGTGATGATTAATAACCGGGGTTTTGTACCAATGCCGGGTTCGCCAAAATTTCGGCACCAGGAATTGGGAAGATGTATTTGTTGGCATCGTTAAGGCTTAGTACAGCCGGTGCACGCCCGGTCCGCACCAAATCAAACCAGCGTTGCGGCTCCAGTGCAAATTCTACCTGGCGCTCATTTTCTATTGCCAGCAAAATATCATTGGCGGTTGTGGCTGTGCTTGCGGCAATACCCGAGCGTACCCTAACTGCATTTAAATCGGCCAGGGCTCCATTTAGGTCGGGCGTTGCCTTTTTTACTCTCGCCTCTGCACGGATCAGGAATAACTCCGCCGTGCGAATCACATAACCTGCGGCCACATTGGTCGGCGATATACCTCCAAAAATTGCCGTACCGGTTTTGGTTGCCAATATTTTTCGGCCGCCGCCAACCGCAGGGTCGTTAAGCAGGTTGTAGAGAGTTGCTTTAGGCTCCAACGCACGGTTGTTACCGTTCCATAAAGAAAATGCAGGGTTAACATCGGTAGTGTTATACGATAATTCTAAAACCGATTCAGTAGTACCGGCAGCCAGCGCAAAGGGTGTTATCAGTTTGTAACTTGCATTGGCCAATACAGCATTGGCGTCATTTTCGGCCTCCTGGTATTTTTGCAGGTACAGGTTAAGGCGTGCCCTCAACGCGTAAACTGTAAACTTGGTTGCGCGGTTACGCACTACAGTGGCAGGCAGCAGGGCTTCGGCTTTGTTCAGGTCATCCAACACCTGTGCATACACTTGCGCCTGTGTGCTTTTTGGTGTGCCCACCTTATCGGCAACTACATTGGTTGGCGTTAAAAATATAGGTACGTTGCCAAACAAACGGGCAAGATCGAAGTACGATAAGGCCCTGATGAAATACCCTTCGCCTAAAAGCTGGTCTTTAAGCGCCGGGGTAAGGTTAATATCGGTTACCCCCGGCACTTTTTGGATGATGTGATTTGCCCTGTTAATGGTATTATAGTTATTGGCCCAAAGCGTTAACAGCAGCGGAATATCCGAGCGGAGGTTATAATTAACTACGTTGAGGTCGGTTTGGGCGTTGTTAATGGAGCGTACATCCCCACCGGATTGCAGCACTACATTTTGAAAAGTGGAGCTGTAATTTAAATTGGCGAGCCCACGATAAGCGCCGCGCACGGCAGTTTGTGCCGATGCACCATCGAATATAGTGTTATCATCAGATACCTGGTTGTACGATGGCACCTCCAGGTATTTTTTGCAGGATTGCAGCGCTATCCCGGTTATTGCAATTATCAGTATAAATATCTTTTTCATGTGTTGTGATGTTAAAAAGTGATGCTTGTGCCAAATTGAACGCCTACCGGCTGCGGTGGCGTGGCAGTGTCTACTCCCTGCAGGTTGGCTACGCCACTGCCGGATGATTCAGGATCGGGCCCGGTGTAATGGGTAAACAGTAACAGGTTGGTGCCCTGTACATACACACGCAGGCGCTCTATTTTAAACCTATTGGTTAATGCTTTTGGCAGTGTATAACCCACCACCACGTTTTTAAGGCGGATGAATGAGCCGTCCTCCAGGTAGCGGCTGTTTTGCTCGATGTTGTAGTTATTGCCAACGCTGGTTACACGCGGTGTATTGGTAATTTGGCCGGGTGCTGTCCAGCGGCTTAGCTGGCTGGCTAAAATAGACCGGGAAGCATCGCGGGTGCCGCCGCCTTCTAAAATGTATTTATTGAAGTTGAACACGCTGTTACCGTATTGAAACGAAACGAATGCGCTTAAATCAAAATCGCGGTAGGTAAAGGTGTTGGTGATACCGCCATAAAATTTAGGGAGCAAGGTACCCAGCAGCACGCGGTCTGCAGAGGTTACTGTTGTACCATCAGCATGCTGAAAAACGGCGTTACCGGTTTGTGGGTCTACATACAATTGCTTGTACAGCCAAAAGCTTTGCAGCGGGGCGCCCTGTACATCGCGCAGGTATTCGCGGGCTTCAAAAGTGATGGGGCTGGCCAGTTTTTCGGCCTTATTTACGTTGCGGGAGATGTTGAAATTGGTTGTCCATTCAAACTTATCTATTTTTATATTGGTTGAATTAATGCCGATCTCGATACCTTTATTACTTATCTCACCGGCATTGGCCAGGGTGCTTAAGTAACCGGTTGATGTAGGCACCGGCAAATTCAGCAAAGCATTTTTGGTGTATTTATAATACCCGGTAAGGTCAATCAAAATACGATTGTTGAATAACCCCAGGTCGATGCCCGCATTGTAGGTGGTGGTAGTTTCCCACTTTAAATCGGGGTTAGCTAATTGTGCCGGGGCAGTACCTGCTTTAGAACCACTGGTTAGGTTATCCGGGTATTGCGCCGTGCCCGACCATAAACCTTGTGCTGCATAATCATTCAACCCGTTTTGGTTACCGGCCTGCCCAACGCTTGCGCGAAATTTCAAATCGGATATGGTTTTATTATCTTTCAGGAAACCTTCCTCTTTTATCCGCCATGCAGCGCCCACTGCCGGGAAATAGCCCCAGCGGTTGTTAGCGCCGAACTTGGACGAACCATCTGCCCTGATAGATCCTTCGAAATAATACTTCTCGCTGATGTTATAGTTTACACGGCCGAAAAATGAGGCGATGGTTGATTTTGATTTATTTTCGGTCGAGGTGCGTACCGCTGCGGCAGATATCTCTTTAAAGGAATTATTTGGGAAGCCATACCCTGTAGCACCTGTAGCATCAAGCGTAGTGGTTTGGATACTATTACCAATTAATACATTTAAGCTTTGATGCCCGCCAAGATCTTTGGTGTAGGATAAAGTTTGTTCGTTTTGAAAAATAGTGTAATTGGTAATAACGGAGTTTTTGTATCCCCCCGGAAAGGTGGTACCACCGGTGATGGTTTGGTCATTAAAGTATTCGCCTTCCTTATAAATATCGTAATCCAGCCCTACCGAGGTTTTAAATTTAAGTCCCGGCAGTAATTTCACTTCCAAAAACTGGTTGCCAACGTAACGGGTGCTGATGGTGGATATATCAGTAATATCCGTATTGATCAAATTCTCGACGTTTTCATACAGCGAGCCACGGGCAAGGGTACCGTCAGCATTGTAAATGGGCAGGTAAGTTGGCGAATGGAGTGCAGCTAATAAATGCCCGGCAGCTTGCCCTGCACCATTGCGCACCTGTTGGCGGATGGAATGATAAACGCCGTTGCTGGAGCCGAGCGTAAAGTATTTG
>CBFGNE010000551.1:0-3620 GCA_965649995.1 uncultured Mucilaginibacter sp. | reverse complement strand
TGGCACCAATATTTGCAGCGGTGGGTGCAGCAGCAGCTTTGCTAACTGAATGTACCATCACCGTGGAGCGCAAAGGCGATGCAGAGGAAGAGAATGAAGAAATTACTAAATTCTAAGATAAAGCACTTCATCGAATTGCACCTTTATTGCCGTCGGTTTTAACCGACGGTGGGAGCAAGATTATTATTGGCTTTAGCCGAACTTACAAAAAGGGTTGGCTAAAGCCTTTTTGTTTATCCTTTACCCGTCGGTTAAAACCGACGGCAATGAAGTAATATTTTCTCTCTCGGATTACTTTTTGAATTCACAACACTACCCCTTCAATGAGTACAATCTTCTCTACCGACCGATCTTTCATTGCCATAAAAGCCAAACGTTTCGGGTCTGTTTTATACCCTTCAAAATCGGCTTTGCTGCCGAAAGTTACCAGGTGAATTTCGTATGGTAGTGGTTCGTTGCTTGCAACAAAAGCGCTTGCATCGGGCCTGATGCGGTAAACGAGTATCCCGTTATGGTCGTTTAAAAGCGGCAATACTTTATCCTCAAATGCGTGGAATTCTGCCTCACATCCGGGTTTGATAAAGATGAGTTGGGTGTAGTAAAGCATAGCGTGATATTTTCTGCTGTTAGTTTTTCTTAGGATGCCTGTATAACCGAATCATCTAATTTCCCCTGAGTTATTCCTGTGTATAAATTGCCTATAGTTATAGGGAGTCTCGATTTCGAATCATCAAAAAGCCAATTCGGCTCATGATAAAAATATTTCTCAAAGACAAAATTGGTTATATCTACTCCAAAAAGCCTGCTATATTTCTGTATTAAATCACTCGCCTCGCTGCCTGTCGTACCCAAATCGTCTTCAATCAGGGTTTCTTTAAAAATTTCAACATCAAACGCACCAGTCTCCTCCTTAATAAAAGATGCAAATTCTTCAAATGATAAATTAGTCTTCATTAAATATATTGGTGATATAGTTATTACAATTAATCACCAAGGTACTTTTTTATTGGTTTGATTTAAAGCAAAAAAATTAAGGTACTTTGCGTCTTCGCGCCTTTGCGTGCCCTAAAAAATAAAACCAAGCCTTATCTTTACGCTCTTAAAATTTTAATAAATACTTATGGCGAAACGGTGGGTGTTAAAAGATGCGGCAGACGGGGATATTGTGCAGCAATTGGCAGAGCAGCTTAACATCAGCACAGTTTTAAGTAATATGCTTGCCCAGCGCGGCATCAGCAATTTCGACGAAGCCAAATATTTCTTTCGCCCCAGCGCTTTGCACCTGCACGATCCTTTCCTGATGCAGGATATGGAAAAAGCCATCAACAGGATAGACGACGCCATCGCCGCTAACGAAAAGGTTTTAATTTATGGCGATTACGATGTAGACGGCACCACCGCTGTGGCGCTTGTGTATAGTTTTTTAAAAAAACACCACGCCAATATAGAATATTACATCCCCGATAGGTACAAGGAGGGTTACGGGATCTCCACTGCGGGTATCGACTATGCCGCCGCGAATGGTTTCACGCTCATTATCGCGCTGGATTGTGGCATTAAGTCGGTAGATAAGATTGCTTACGCCAATACGCTGGGTGTAGATTTCATCATTTGCGATCACCACTTGCCGGGCGAGGAACTGCCCGCCGCCGTGGCGATTCTCGACCCAAAACGGAGTGATTGCCAGTACCCCTATAAAGAACTATCCGGCTGCTGTATCGGCCTAAAACTGGCTCAGGCATATACCGAAAAACATGATCTTCCTTTTGAAGAAGTAAGCAGTTATTTCGACCTGGTGTGTATCAGCATTGCCTGCGATATTGTACACATTACCGGTGAAAACCGCGTGCTGGCATTTTTAGGGTTGCAAAAAATAAACGAGGATCCCTGCATCGGCGTAAAAATGCTGATGGAAGTTGCCGGCCGCAAAGGCCCCTACACCATTAGCGATGTGGTGTTTTTATTAGGCCCGCGTATTAATGCCGCCGGGCGGATAGACGATGCCAAAGATGCCGTACAGCTATTAATAGCCTGCCACGAAGACGACGCCAAGGAAAAAGGGCTGCTGATAAACGAACGCAACCAGGAGCGCAAAGGGCACGACCAGCAAATTACCGATGAGGCACTGAGCCTGATAGATAATGATGCCATCCTGATTGGTAAAAAATCAACCGTGGTTTTTAACGAGCGCTGGCATAAAGGCGTTATTGGCATTGTAGCGTCGCGCCTTACCGAAAAATATTACCGTCCTACAGTTGTGCTTACCCGCAGTAACGGGCATGTGGCCGGCTCGGCACGTTCCGTTTTAGGGTACGATTTGTACGAAGCGCTTTGCGGGTGCAGCGATCTGCTTTTACAGTTTGGCGGGCATAAATACGCCGCCGGGCTTACTATGCAGCCCGATCAAGTGCCGGCTTTTATTGAACGCTTTGAAGAGGTAGTAAGCAAAAGCATTACAGATGAACAATTGATACAGCAGGTTTTAATAGATGCGGAGATATTGCTTACCGATATCGAACCCAAATTCTTCCGCGTATTAAACCAGTTTGCACCCTTTGGCCCCGAGAACATGGCCCCGGTATTCCTGAGCAAAAATGTGTATGTTAGCGGCAATGCAGGCTTGGTGGGTGGCAACCACGTAAAAATGAGCGTTATGCAGCCCGGTTCGGCGGCGTTTAGTTGTATAGCGTTTAACCATGCCGAATACCTGCCCAAATTGATGCCCGGCCAGCCATTTGATATTTGCTACGCCATTGAAGAAAATGTTTGGCGCGAACAGCGCACGATACAGCTCAATATAAAAGGGATAAGGATGAGCCCCACCCAACCCTCCCCGGAAGGGAGGGCTTAAAAATTCTGCGAGCAAAACTAAATGGCATTATTTTGAAGGGGTGCGCAATAGAAGTACCGAAGCAGAGTTATACAAAGACAATTAACAACTATAAAAGTCTCCCCTTCCGGGGGAGATTTAGAGGGAGCATATGATCCTAAGAGCAGAAAATTTAGTAAAAAAATACAAGCAGCGCAGCGTTGTTAACGATGTTACCTTTAATGTAGCGCAGGGCGAAATTGTGGGTTTGTTAGGGCCAAATGGCGCTGGTAAAACCACATCGTTCTACATGATTGTTGGGCTGATAAAGCCAAACGAAGGCAAAATATATTTAGATGATGAAGATATAACAGGCGACCCAATGTATCGCCGTGCACAAAAAGGCATCGGCTACCTGGCGCAGGAACCTTCTGTGTTTCGTAAACTCTCAGTAGAGGATAACATTAAAGCGGTGCTGGAGATGGGCAAAATGCCAAAAGACCAGCAGCGGGATAAACTGGAAGAATTGATAGACGAGTTTAGCCTGCACAAAGTGCGCAGAAACCGCGGCGATTTGCTTAGCGGTGGCGAACGCCGCCGTACCGAGATTGCCCGCGCCCTGGCCGCCGAACCAAACTTTATATTATTGGACGAGCCCTTCGCCGGGGTAGACCCGATAGCAGTGGAGGAGATACAAGCCATGGTAGCCAAGCTTCGCCACCGCAACATCGGCATATTAATTACCGACCACAACGTGCAGGAAACCCTATCCATCACCGACCGCGCGTATCTGCTTTTCGAAGGAAAACTG
>CBFGNE010000550.1:0-3627 GCA_965649995.1 uncultured Mucilaginibacter sp. | reverse complement strand
TAAGCTAAAAATAAATAATAACGGGCCTTATAATTTTATTTTGGATACCGGCGTTGGCCTTATGGTGATTACAGAGCCAGCCCTTATAGATAGCGTAATTATACCCGATAAAAGGGTACTTAAGTTGGGCGGGCTGGGTGCCGGCGACGATTTTGATGCTTATTATACAGCTCCTTTAAATATAGAAATTCCCGGGATAAACAGCGTAGGCGTTAGTGCTGCTATTTTTAAGAAAGACCATTTTGGTTTATCTAATTATGCGGGCATGCCCATACATGGCTTATTGGGCTACGAGTTTTTTAGCAGGCTGGTTGTTAAAATTAACTTTAGCGATAGCACACTAACTGCCTATCGCCCGGGCAAAATGAAAGCGCCGAAACGGTATGACATGTTGCCGATATCGGTGGAACATAATAAGCCGTTTTTAACCACTTGCGTACGCTTTTGCGATGGCAGCGAACGCGAATGCAAACTGATAGTGGACATTGGCGCGGGGCACCCCCTTTCGTTGGATGACAACGGGGGCACAAAGTGGCCAACCCACAAGGCAATTGCCGCTAACTTGGGCATGGGGCTAACGGGGCCTATAAGTGGCGAAATAAGCCGGGTTAACCAGCTGAATTTGGGGCGGTATGGCTTAACTAATGTGCTTTCTTCCTTTCCCGAAAAACGCGGTGATACTGCATCTGAACCCCGCGACGGCAATCTGGGGATGGACGTTTTAAAGAGGTTTACCCTGATTTTTGATTACGGTAAGGGTTTTTTGTACTTAAAGCCGCGTACCAGCCTAAAGGAGGCATTTGAGCATGATATGAGCGGGATGGAATATTATGCAGGCGGCGAAGGGCTTAAGCATGTGGTAATTAGCCGGGTGGAGCCAGGATCGGCGAGTGATGAAATTGGGCTGGCGCGGGATGACGAAATTGTGTCGGTAAATTTCAAGTCGGTTGCCGATATGAATTTGGAGGAACTGGATAGGTTGTTCCGCTCGGGCGACAAGCGTTCATTGCTATTAGAAATTTATCACGAGAAAAGATACAGTAAGGTAGTAATTACCCTGAAACGTAGGATATGACCAGCTTAGGATGATTGGTGTATAAATCCCCCTTAAGGTTGCCCCGTGAGAAGGCAATCCGGGGGGACTATACCGCTATTGATATTAAATTAAAACAAGTGAACCGCTGCTTAAAAAACATCTATATAATCTTTGTTAGTCCTATTTCATCACTCCATCATAAATAATCTCCGTACGCCGATTCAGTTGATGTTCGTTTTCCGTGCAGGAAGCCCTGTCCTGACAATCTGCCACGAGGTTAGTTTTACCAAACCAGGCCGCAGACAGGCGTTCTCGTTCAATACCGTGTTCCGTTAAGTATTCGATAACTGAATTAGACCGTCGTTTGGATAAACCGATGTTGTAGCTACCCGACGCCCGCACATCTGTATAGGATGCCAGTTTTATTTTTACAGATGGATTCTGTTTTAAGGTAAGCAACAGTTTATCCAACTCTGCAGCGGCATCTTGCCGGATGTTTGCCTTGTCTAAATCGTAATAAATGATGGTATGGATGTCCTCCGGGTTAAAAACGCTCTTGGTGGGTACAGTCACTATCGGTGGCTGCGCGGGTTTTACCGGAGAAGAAAGGTTGATGTATTTAAAGGTGTAAATATCGTCGTTGCCTGTACCACCGCTCCGATTGGAGGACAAATAGCCAGATAGACTATTGCTCGTCAGAAAACAGAAATCATCTGCAGTACTATTAACCGGGAACCGGTGATTATAAGGCGTACTCCACCCGGCTTTTTCGCCTTTTGCTTCAAATATATCATACCCACCCATGCCGGGCAAGCCGTCCGAAGCAAACTCCAGGCTACCATCCCACGGAACTGTGGGGAAAGCCTCGTTTCCCCTGGTGTTGATAGCGACACCGCAGTTGACCGGTTTTGCCCAGTTACCATCGGCTTGTTTTTGGCAATACCAAATATCGGTTCCGCCTTCCCCTCCGGGCATATCTGATGTGAAGTATAGCAATGAACCGTTTGGCGACAGAGCTGCATGCCCTACCGAGTACGCTTTGATATTGTTGTAGGCAAAATTTTTAAACCCACCCCAAACACCGTTGGTTTTAGTTGCCATCACCAGCATTAGCCTGCGGGTAAAAAGGCGCTGGTGGCTGCCTTTTTCGCGCTTATCAACCGGCAGCCCACTACGTGGAATGGTGGTTGTAATAGTGATCCATGCGGTATCGGCTGCAGCATTAAACACGGCTGGCCCCACATGATAATCACCGTTAAATATTTTACTGCTTCCTTTACCAATGAGCAAAAGCGCTACACTGTCTTTATTTGCCCGGTATAATTTAAAAAAGCCGTTGCCTGTGCGGTTATCTGTTTGCTTACCGCTGTTGTCGTATTCGGCAACCCTATCTGATGAGAAAACGATGCCGTTCTGCCCGCAGTAACTTGTCCCCCAATCTGCATAAACGCTGTTGAGCTTCTTTTCCAGATTAACGGTGTACTCTTTCCGGGTAGAGGCCATCCATTTGACCGCAGAATCGCAGGTGGCGAGCTTAAATTGCAATTCCTCGGGCTCGCTCACGCTGTCGTAGTAGGCTTGGTATTGTACTTTTGCTTCTTTTAACTTGTTATTACGCAGCAAAGCTTCGGCGTAGTAATAAATGTTGATATCAGCAGCTTTGTTATGGCTTAAAGCAACGGAATACCAACTTTCGGCGTTTTTACTGTCATTTATCAGCCGGTAGCAATCGGCAACACGCTCTATCACATTTACGTCCGGAGTATTTTTATTGGCGAGGGGAAGGTAAAGGTTAAGCGCCTTAAAATATTCATAGCGCTCAAAAAGCTTATCTGCCAGCTGTTTTTTACTGAGCTGTTCCTGTGCAGTTGCCCCGTTAAGGCAATGCATCAGTAAAAAAAATGCGAATATTTTCTTCATATAGCTCATCAAAAAAACCTTGGGCTTAATACTCTTGGTTGTTTCCTGCGGAAAGATAAACTTAACGATACCTCATGAGTACCGCTCTGGTAGGCCGCCAACGCGCTAGTGCTAAAATCGTACGAGTACCCAAACCGAAGGAAATCGTTTATATTGAATTGGGCTATCGCAGTAACCGTGTTACTTTTGTCGAGCCCTTTGTACCGGTTATAATTATTTAGGTTAACGCCGGTATTGTACGATGCGCCCAGCCACAGCTTCTTATCAAACAGCAGGTAAGCAGTCAGGTCTAAACCCGCAGGGCTTCTCAGGTCGCCTTTCAGCATTACCGAAGGTTTTATATCGATGCTATTGCTCAGCGCAATAACGGCACCGGTAGTTAAATACCCATGCGCAACCGGGTTTATAACTAAAGTGTTACTGCCTGATAAAGGCTGAGAAAATAAATTGAGCACCGAGCCGCCAATGTAAAAAGAAGGCGTTGTATAATATACTCCCAGCCTAAAATCAGCCATCAGCGTATTTTCATTACCAATAATACTGCCGTCGGTTGGGTCGGTAGCGTTAAATTTCGATGCGTCTATACGGTACTGCACCAGCCCCGCCCCAATGCCAAAACTGAGGCGTTTGGTATCCTCATCATCCAGCCGCAGGCGGTAAGCGTAGTTGGC
>CBFGNE010000549.1:0-3633 GCA_965649995.1 uncultured Mucilaginibacter sp. | reverse complement strand
TTTTTCCTGTACAATATTAAATGCCGATTGCATGGCGGCCATGGCCGTTACCAATGATACCAGCACAGCGGGTACGATGTACAGGTTGTAATTCATGAAAGGGTTGTACCAGTTGGCGGCTGATACGGTTACCTGCGGGGCTTTTTCCCTTGCAGCTGCGGCCGGGAAGTTATCCCTTATCTCATTATTATAATCGGCTATGATACTGCTGAGGTAAGCGCCGCCAAGGTTGGCTTTGGTGCCCTCGATGGCGTTTACGGCTATAAACAGCTTTGCAGAGTTTTCCCGCACCAGTTGCCTCTCAAAATTAGCAGGTATCTGTAAGGTAAGGTCGGCTTTATCGCGCTCCACCATCGATAAGGCTTCCTGGTAAGATGCTGTATAACCGGTTAGTTTAAAATAACCCGAAGCAGTTATTTTGTTGATGAGTTTTTGCGAATAGGTGGAATGGTCATGATCTACCACCGCTATCGAAATATTTTTTACGGTATAGTTTGCGGCCAATGGCAGCAGCAGCAACTGTATAATTGGCGCAATGATCAGCATCGGTATGATGGATTTGCTGCGTTTAATTTGGTTAAACTCCTTTTCGAGCAGGAATAATAATGTCTTCATTGTAACCTGTTTTTAAACCGTTTAAGGCTGATGGTAAATAGTAGCGTACACATGCCTGCAAGTACCAGCATCTCTTTCCAAACATCGGCGAAGCCAAGCCCTTTAAGCATCACCTTTTTTACGATGATAAAATACCAGCGCGAGGGTACCAGGTTGGCCAGCCCCTGCATCACCACCGGCATATTTTCTATCGGGAACATAAAACCGGTAAGCAGCAGAGTTGGAAGCATCATCCCCATCAGTGAGGCGCTCATGGCCGCCTGCTGGGTATCGGCGCCGATGGAGAGTAACAACCCAACGGATAGCGAGGTCATGATGAACAGGATGGTGCAAATGGTGAGCAGTATAACGCTTCCCTTTACATGCAGATCGAGAAAGAGCGAACTTAACGTGAGTATGATAAACAGGTTGGCGATAGAGATGATCAAATTCGGCGTTAGCTTGGATATGATGATATAAATCGGCTTAAACGGCGATACCAGCAATATCTCCATAGTACCCAATTCCTTTTCTTTTACAATAGCTACCGAGGTCATCATGGTACAAACCAGCATAAAAACAAGGGCCATTACACCGGGTACAAAATTTGGAGCACCGCGCAGTTCCGGGTTGTACAGAAATTGCATTTCGGGCACTATCTGTAAGGGCTGCCCGGCAGCTATGCCGGCTTGGCTGTTATAATCGTTAATTACCCGTGTAATGTAATTGGTAATGGTGGTTGCCTGGTTTGGGTCGGATGCATCGGCTATAACCTGTACGGTTGCTTTGCCGGTATGTTGCAAATCGTTGCCAAAGTTAGCCGGGAATATAACCCCCATTTTTATCGTGCCTTTTTTAAACTCGGCCTGCAGCTGATCGGCACTTTGCAAACTTTCTTCTATATCAAAGTATTTGCTGGCAGCTATTTTACTGATGATATGCGTAGTGATGGCGTCCTTCGAATAGTCGGCAATTACTATCTTGGAATCCTTTACCTCGCTGGATAAAGCAAAGCCGAACAAAACGATCTGCGCTATAGGCAAGCCAAACAGCATCAATAGCGATTGCCTATCGCGAAAGACCTGCAGGAACTCTTTTTTTATAAAAACTAATAACTGTTTCATCGTTTAATCGGCTTTACGTTTTGCGTTGCGCGCCAGTTCATAAAACACATCTTCCATGTTATCGGCACCGTATTGTTTTTTGAGGTTGGCGGGGCTGTCCAGCGCGGCAATTACGCCATCCACCATTATGGATACCCGGTTGCAGTATTCGGCTTCGTCCATATAGTGCGTGGTCACAAAAATGGTGACACCCTTGTCGGCCGCATGGTATATCAAATCCCAAAACTGGCGGCGGGTAACCGGGTCAACCCCGCCCGTTGGCTCATCCAAAAAAACAATATCCGGCCCGTGGGCAATGGATACCGAGAATGCGAGCTTCTGTTTCCAGCCAAGCGGCAGTTCCCTTACCAGGGTTTTAGCTTCCTTTTGCAGTTCCAGTTCTTCCAGTAATTCTGCTGTTTTATCTTTTATTTGCTTGTTGCTTAAGCCGTACACACCTGCGTAAAAACGGATGTTTTCTGTTACGGTCATATCATCGTACAACGAGAATTTCTGGCTCATGTAGCCAATCTTCTTCTTTATCTGCTCGGTTTGCTTATATACATCAAACCCTGCTATAGTGGCCTTGCCCGATGATGGCGTCAGCAATCCGCAAAGCATGCGCATGGCAGTGGTTTTCCCGGCGCCATTAGCGCCCAAAAAACCGAAGATCTCACCTTTTTCTACCTCAAAGGTTAGCTCGTTGGCGGCTATAAAACTGCCGAAGCGTTTGGTAAGCTTATCTGTTACAATTACAGGTTGCATGGCTTAATCTTTTAAAAGGTGAATAAAACAATCCTCCACGCCGGGCGTAATGGGTTCAACCGTGGCATCGGCATTACCAAGCTTGTGCAGGTAACGGATCAGTTCCTTATCCGTAGAATCTTTGAACGTGGCATGCAGCGAATCGCCGAAGGCAAAACAGCTGGCTATACCAGGGAAACTGCGGGTATCCTGCAGTAGCTTAAACAAACCCGATGATTTTGCCGATTTAACAGCATACAACTTCTCGGGAAATGAACGTATGATGTTGGCAGGCGTATCTACCGATAGGATCTCGCCTTTTTGTATCAGGGCTATCCGGTCGCATAAATTGGCCTCATCCATATAGGCGGTAGATACCATAATGGTAATGCCCTGGCTTTTCAGCCTTTTCAGCATCTCCCAAAATTCGCGGCGCGATACTACATCAACCCCAGTGGTTGGCTCATCTAAAAACAGCACATCAGGTTTGTGGATCAATGCACAGCAAAGCCCCAGTTTCTGTTTCATCCCGCCACTGAGTTGCCCCGCCCTGCGGTTTTTAAAGGGTTCTATCTGCTGGTAAATTTCTTTTATCAGGTGGTAATTTTCCTGTATGGTGGTACCGAATATCGTCGCAAAAAAATTAAGGTTTTCTTCGATGGTGAGGTCCTGGTAAAGGCTGAATTTGCCGGGCATGTAGCCAACGCAGCTGCGGATCTGCTTAAAGTCTTTCACCACATCAAAGCTGTTCACCACGGCTTCGCCTTTATCAGCCAGCATCAGCGTGGTAAGTACCCTAAAAAGCGTGGTCTTCCCGGCACCATCAGGCCCTATCAGTCCGAACAGCTCGTTGCGCTTCACCTCTAAAGAAATATCCTTTAAGGCCAAAACCGCACCCTTGTTAAAAGTTTTGCTTACGTTTTTTATGGTGATCATCGCCTTAAAATTTTACTTCGCCGTACATGCCCAGCTTCAGGTAGCCATTGTTTTTTACGCGTATCTTCACAGCATATACCAGGTTGGCGCGCTCGTCCTTGGTTTGTATGGTCTTGGGCGTAAATTCAGACTTGTCTGATATCCAGGTAATGGTGCCCGGGTATTCCCTGTAATTTTTTGCGCCGTCATCGCCATAAACCTTTACCGCTTGCCCAAGCTTTACACCGGTTAGTTGCGCGCCGGTGATATAAGCGCG
>CBFGNE010000548.1:0-3636 GCA_965649995.1 uncultured Mucilaginibacter sp. | reverse complement strand
GGAATGAATAGTTATATTGGTGGCAAATAGAACGGATCAGTAGCATTTGCAGCCACACACTACGCTCTATTCACCCCTCACCAAAAAAGCTAGTACACCGCTACAACTTCATTTAACAACCCAACGCCATCACCAATTAGGGAACTATAAACAGATGGGGCGTAACCTACCTCTTTGGTATAATATTCCGTTACTTCGGCGCTGAATTTATCAAAGGCATCCTTTTTAACCAATGCAATAGCGCAGCCGCCAAAGCCGGCACCGGTCATGCGGGCGCCAATTACATCTTTATTAGGTTTGCAGAAGTTTACAACTGTATCCAATTCCTTCCCGCTTACCTCGTAAAGGGTGCTTAAAGAGTTGTGCGAAGCATACATCAACCTGCCAAATTCTGACAGATCATTGTTACTAAGCGCCTTTGCAGCCAGTTTAACACGATCGTTCTCTTCTACAACGTGGGTAGCCCTATCTAAAACAACCTCGTTGGTAATCAGGCGCTTGTATTTGTTGAAAGTGCTTGTATCAATATCGCAGAGGTAGTTGATATCAAGCTCGGTTTTTAAAGCTGCGAGTGCCGAGTTGCATTCCTGCACGCGTTCGTTGTACTTAGATTCCGCCAACTTACGGGGCTTGTTAGTATTAATGATGGCCAGCAGGTAATCGCCAAGATTGCTGTCAACGGCTTGATAATCCAGCGTATCGCAGTTTAGCATCAGGGCTTTGTTTTTTTCGCCAAAGGCAACCGAAAACTGGTCCATAATGCCGCTTTGCAGCCCAATAAAGCTATTTTCTACCCATTTGGCCAATTTTACCAATTCCAGCTTAGTGTAACCGGCATCGAATAAGTCGTTCAATGCATAAGCGGTAACTACTTCAATCGATGCAGATGATGACAAACCTGATGCGATGGGGATATTGCCATAATACAGCATATCAAGCCCTTGCAGCTGTTTACCGTCTTTATTAAAATGTTCGATAACGCCGGTAGGGTAATTGAACCAAAGTTCCTCTTTTTTTGCATTGGTAGATCCTACTGTGATTTCTGCAGTTTCTTTAAAATTGACGCTTTTAAAGCGGAACACGCCATCGTTATTAGGTGCAACAAGCAGGTAGGTGCCTAAAGTAACCGCACAGGGCATTACCAGCCCGCCATTGTAGTCGATATGTTCGCCAATCAGGTTTACCCTTCCCGGCGAAAAATAGGTGTACTGGTGCTCTTTACCGTAGTGTGCTAAAAATTCCTGCTGCAATTGCTCTCTCATAGTAGTGTTTTGGTTTAAAAAACAAATATTGTAAATCTTACAGTTATTTTATAGGCTTATATGTAACCATTTGCAATTAATTTGTACAGGAAACAGAAGCGCCGTATACTTGTTGCTACCATATTAAAATAACCAATATGAACCAATACATAGTAACTGCATACGATTACACCGACGAAGGCGCATTAGACCGCCGCATGGGCGTACGCCCGCATCACCTGGATGGCGCTGTAGCCCTTAAAGCCAGCGGCAACTATATCCTTGGCGGCGCTATTTTAAACGAAGAAGGCAAGATGATAGGATCGGTAATGGTGCTGCAATTTGAGAGCGAGGAAGGGCTGGAAGCCTGGAAAAAAAGCGAACCTTACATCACCCAAAAAATTTGGGAAACGGTAGACGTGAAACCTTTCAGGGTGGCGCAGGTGGGTTAATACCAGAAAAAATCTGTGTAATTCTTTAAATTTCTTCAAAAAACAGACCGTTTTAAATTGAACAAGCGGAGAGGTCGCAAGTCATTTTTTGAACAGTAAAATTAGGTGCGATTTTGAATTTACTCCTGGTTTAAAACAGGTGTGTAATTTGCGAAGCTCCAAAATCCTTCCCGACTTTTTTTGTAGTTGACGATGTATGGGATGCCGCCGGTTTTAATATTGAAGGATAGGGTTTGTTGGTTTTTATCCTGCGGAATAAAAAGCTCTAAAATACTATCGGCCATAAATTGTATTTGGGCCGATTCATCCGGCTCAACAGGGACCGGAGGAGGAACCATCAAACTCGCTTTATAATCTTCAAAGGTTTCGAAACTGTGGCGGCCACTATTCACATCAAATTTGCGCCCGGCATTAAATGCAGCTTCCCCGGCTTGCAGGCGGTATTCTTCCATGGCCTTTAGTAAGCCCTCGGCAGAAATTTCGGGCTTGCCATCTGCGCCTTGCGAATAGTAGTTTTGCAGTATCTCTTCTTTGCTTTTCATCAGGGCAAAAATACGGCGCTTAAATTTTATATCAACAATAAAGGATGCCGTTATTCAGCATCCTTTTTATGTTATTCCCGATCGTTATTACCCCACCGGTGGCGAGATGCCGTCCAGTTGGTCTATATCCCCGGCATCGAGTATTACTCCTGCGGTTTTCATGTTTTCTTCGAGGTGCGCTACGCTGGAAGTGCCCGGTATCAGTAAGATGTTTGGCGAGTGGCACAGCAGCCAGCTTAAGGCTACCTGGTGAACGGTTGCGCCATGCTTTGCCGCCACTTTTTGTAATATTTCTTCGGCGGCCACATTACCTGCACTTAACGGGAACCAGGGAATAAAAGCAATGTTCTCCTGCTCACAGAATTCCAGGACTCCTTCCCATTTGCGGTTATCAACGCTGTACATGTTTTGTACCGATACCACCTCGAAATACTCCTGCGCATGTTTTATATCATCTATACCCACTTCGGATAAGCCGATGTGTTTTATTTTACCATCCAGCTGTGCCTGTTTTAAAAACGCAAATGTTTTTTCGGCGGGCACTTTCGGGTCGATGCGGTGGAGTTGGTACAAGCCTATCTGATCAACCTTCAGGCGTTTCAGGCTGCCATCCAATGCTTCTTTCAAGTGTTCGGGACTGGCATCCACAGGCCATTGGTCTGGCCCGGTGCGCAGCAAGCCGCCTTTGGTGCCAATGAGCAAATCGGCGGGATAGGGGTATAACGCTTCGGCTATCAGTTCTTCGGATACATTGGGGCCGTAGCTGTCGGCGGTGTCAATAAAGGTAACCCCGAGCTCTACCGCACGTTTCAGTACACGGATAGATTCATCGTGGTTTGTTGGCGGCCCCCAGATGCCCTTGCCGGTGATGCGCATAGCGCCGTAGCCGATGCGGTTAACTGTAATATCGCCGCCTATAGCGAACGTATTTTGATATGATGCAGTTTCGTTACTCATGATCGTTTTTTGGCTATTTATCAATGCTAAGGTAACAGTAGTGCAGGGAGTTTTGTTCGTCAGGATTTTGTCTGAACCCGAATTTTAAGGAATTTTTAGAATTTGCAGAATGTGTATGTCGCTGCGGCCATCAGTTCTGTTACTTCCCTTAATTGCTTAAAATTCGAGTTCAGATAAGCAAATAATCCCTATCGCCAAGCGCCCAAAATAAGGCCCATTAGGGTTAAGGATACCACGCTATAGCCGCCGTTGATGAATATATGCCGCCATGATTTCAGTTCGAAAAGGCTGTGGGTGGCGATGGCGCCAAACGTCCAGATACCGGCCAGGAAACCTGCTGTTGCACCCCAGGCCAGGTCGGTTTTGGCATCGGCCAAAAACATGGCCAGGTTTGCCGACATGATTATGGAGAACAGCGCCGTAAAGCCAGATATTTTGCCTTTG
>CBFGNE010000547.1:0-3639 GCA_965649995.1 uncultured Mucilaginibacter sp. | reverse complement strand
TATCCTCTCCCCGATTGATACTGTTGAAACCATTTCTCCCGAAGATTTCCGCGAGAAATACCTGAAACCGCGCCGCCCGCTGGTGATAAAAGGCCTTACCAAAACCTGGCCCGCCCGCGAGAAATGGACCCCCGAATACCTCAAACAAGTAGTTGGCAATAAGGTAGTTCCGTTGTATGATAACTCCAAGGCCGACCCATCCAAGCCCATTAATTCATCGGCGAAGGAGATGCCTTTTGATGAGTATATCGACCTGATCCGCAGCACCCCTACCGAGCTTCGCATCTTCTTTTTCAACATATTTAAACAGGCGCCGCAACTGCTGGACGATGTTGTTTTACCTAAAGATTTGATGGGCGGTTTCCTGGAAAGCATGCCCGCTATGTTCTTCGGTGGGTCTAATTCGGTTACGTTTTTGCACTATGATATCGATCTGCCCCACATTTTCCATACCCATTTTGGGGGGCGCAAGCATGTAATATTGTTTGAGAATAAGTGGAAAAGGAGGCTATACTGCATCCCAAACGCTACCTATGCGCTGGAGGATTACGATGTGCAAAACCCTGATACAAAGAAGTTTCCGGCGCTGGACGGCGTTGAGGGAACCGAGGTTTTCCTGGAACATGGCGACACCCTGTTTATGCCTACCGGCTACTGGCACTGGATGAAATATATCGACGGCTCGTACTCGCTTAGCCTGCGTGCCTGGGATGCCAGCATTACCCGCAAAGCCGCCAGCCTGTACAATTTAGCTGTAAAAGGCGGGGTAGACAGTCTGCTGAAGATGGCTTTTAAAGAGAAATACGCCCATTACCGCGAGGCCCTGGCCATTAAATGGGCCGAAAAAGAGCTCGCAGAAGGCAAGCCATATTAGGATTTGGGCCCTTAAACTGTACGAATCGTACAGTTCGTACAGTTTCGTACAGTTCGTACAATTTTACCGGCGGCTCGTACAGTTTCGTACAACTTCGTACAGTTTCGTACACTTTCGCACAGTTTCGTACAGTTTCGTACAGCGAAATGGCGATGTTCAAAAATTTGCGTTTTTCGGAGCTTTTTCGGTGTTTTTCTTTGATTTTCTGTGCTTGATCGGTGCAAATAAGGCGGCTTAATTGTGGCTTTGTAAATTGCCCGCAAAACAGGTTTTTGGTCGACGGCTTAAAAGCCACCAACCCATGGCGAAACCATCACTTATTTCGCCCGGCCGGATTGGTGCCGGCCACCGGCCACACTTACCGTCAAGATAGTTTTGCCGGCGAATATTAAATCGCCGGGCTTAACGGCCTCTTCCAAAACAATACCATTTGAGGGTGCTACCAAAAAATAATTCCCTTCTGCTGCTAAGCTTTTTTGAAAGTTAGCCCCGGCATCGATCAAGTTCTTTTTTGCTGCTTCGAGTTGCGCAGCGGTTATGGCCTTATTTTTAAATTGCGCCCTGGCCTGTACGTACGCCTCTCTGGCTTTATTACGGTAAAATAAGGCACTCATAATTGGCGCATTCACATCCTGATACTCCAGGCTGGCCAGCAATTGCCCCTTTTTAAACCTTTCGCCCTTATGTACATAAATGTGAGCTAAAACGCCATTGCAATTAAAGTACAGCCCCTGTTTCTGCCCATGCAAACCCGTGGCGGTAATGGTACGGAAGGGATATGCAGCGGGACGGGTTATAGTACTTTTATTTGGTGTTTCGGCAGTGGCGATGCGCATGCAGGAGAACAAAAGTAGTGCAAGGGCTTTCATGTTTTTTTATTGTTGGCGGCAGCGAAGGTATGGCCGCGCCCTTTTTGATGAAACCCGAATCTTGCGCATTTACCGGTAAAGGCCTAAGATATGATGGCAGCCCCCGCCGATAGAAGCGGGGCCGGGCTTTGCCGGGCTACGCTGCGCTTCGGCCGCCTTAACCCCCGCACGAACACCTCGCGCAGGCGGCTTCCCCTCTCAATCCCTCCTGCTTGCCTATGCCAAAACCCGGATAGAACAAAAGGGATTTTAATTGTTATTGCATTATTAAACCCATAACCTTGCCGGCCGACGGGCTTAATCCACATCATGATGAAAAAGCAACAACAAAAGGCAGCAGAAAGACAACCGCAGGTTGACAGCCCGGCCTCAATGCATAAAGAAGAAAAGCACGATCATGAGCATGGGGCGAATGCAGCGGGCCACAACCACGAGCATAGCAGCATCTTCGGCAAAAATACGGAGTTGATCTTCGCAGCACTTTCGGGGGTATTTTTGGCATTAGGGTTTGGGTTATCCTACATCCATTCCCTGCCGCCCTTAACCAGCACTATTCTTTACGCCACGGGCTATTTATTTGGCGGCTTTTATACCACTAAAGAAGCCTACGAGGCCATCAGCAAAGGGCAGTTCGAAATTGATTTCCTGATGCTGGTAGCCGCCGTTGGCGCGGCGTTCCTGGGCCAATGGGCCGAGGGCGCATTATTGTTATTCCTGTTTAGCTTCGGCCACTCGCTGGAGCATTATGCCATGGGCAAAGCTACCAGGTCTATTGCTGCTTTGGCAGACCTTGCCCCAAAAACAGCCCTCGTTAGGCGCGATGGTAAAGAAATTGAAATACCCATTGAGGAATTGGTTTTAGGCGATGTGATTATTATTAAACCAAACAGTAAGATCTCTGCGGATGGTGCGGTTATTAAAGGCGAAAGCAGCGTTAACCAGGCACCCATTACCGGCGAAAGCGTACCGGTGGATAAATCGCCGGTAGCCGACCCGGATAAAGACTATGATGATAAAACACTAAAAGCCGAAAACAAAGTATTTGCCGGAACGATAAATGGCAGCCAGGTTTTAGAAGTTAAAGTAACCAAACTGGCGGCCGATTCCACGCTTTCCCGGCTGGTAAAACTGGTGAACGATACCGAAGCGCAAAAATCGCCTACCCAATTATTTACCGATAAGTTGCAAAAGTATTACGTACCCGGTGTATTGGCACTGGTTGGGCTGTTGCTGTTAGCTTTCCTGGTAATAGATGAGCCTTTCAGCAAGAGTTTTTACAGGGCAATGGCGGTACTGGTGGCCGCCAGCCCCTGCGCCTTAGCTATCTCCACACCCAGCGCAGTATTAAGCGCCATAGCCCGTGCGGCACGGGGTGGTGTACTGATCAAAGGCGGCGGCCCTCTGGAAGAATTGGGCGGGCTCAGCGCTATTGCTTTTGATAAGACCGGAACGCTTACCGAAGGTAAACCTAAATTAACCGGTGTGGTGGCATTAGCTAAACTGGCCGAGGATGAAGTGCTGGAAATTGCTATTGCTGTTGAAAAGCTAAGCGACCACCCCTTGGCAGCGGCCATTGTTAAAGGCGGGCTGGAACGGTTAAAACAAAAAGATATTCCGTCGGCTAAAAACCTTCAGTCGGTTACCGGGCATGGGGTAAAAGCTACCGTTGGCGGCAAAAAGATCATCATTGGCAACCGAAGCCTGTTCAAAAACCTTGCAGCCGATGTGCACGCACAGGTTGAAAAGCTGGAAAAAGAAGGCAATACCACGATGCTTGTAGCGCAGGAAGGTGAAATAATCGGGCTTATCGCTTTAATGGATGTGCCGCGTAAAGAAGCGAAGAAAACACTGACAGAACTGAAAGGCCTGGGCATCAAAAAAATGATTATGCTAACC
>CBFGNE010000546.1:0-3639 GCA_965649995.1 uncultured Mucilaginibacter sp. | reverse complement strand
CATATAGCATTACCGGTACAATAGGGTGTACGCCAGGTTTAATATCAAATCCTGCCTCGGTCATTTTTTGCCGGAAATATTGCGTATTGCTTTCCAGCTTATCGCGCAAAGCGGTGGTTTCGCTCAGCATATCAAGCACCGCTATTGAAGCGCCGGTTATAGCCGGGGCAAGTGTATTGGAAAACAAATACGGGCGCGAACGCTGGCGCAGCATATCAATAATTTCCTTACGGCCAGATGTAAACCCGCCCGATGCACCGCCTAATGCTTTGCCCAATGTACCTGTGATAATATCAATCTTACCCATCACATTATGGTGCTCGTGCGTACCGCGCCCGGTTTTGCCCATAAAGCCGCTGCAGTGGCTTTCATCTATCATTACTAAAGCATTATACTGCTCTGCCAACGCACAAATTTTATCGAGCTGAGCAATGGTGCCGTCCATAGAGAATGCACCATCAGTAACAATAATACGGTGGCGCAGCCCTTGCGTGGCTTTCAGTTTTTCTTCTAAATCGGCCATATCATCGTGCTTATAGCGCTGGCGTTGGGCCTTGCACAAGCGCACGCCATCTATAATGGAAGCATGGTTCAGTTCATCCGAAATAATAGCATCCTGCTCGTTAAACAACGGCTCAAACACGCCGCCATTGGCATCAAAAGCGGCTGCATAAAGGATGGTATCTTCGGTGCCTAAAAATTCAGCTATCTTTTGCTCCAATTCTTTATGGATATCCTGTGTACCGCAAATAAACCGTACAGACGATAAACCATAACCATGTGTATCCATTGCAGCTTTGGCTGCGTCTATTACTTGTTGGTTGCCAGATAAGCCAAGGTAATTGTTGGCGCAAAAGTTTATCACTTCTTTACCGCCCTGTACGGTGATATCCGCACCCTGCGCAGATGTTATTATACGCTCGCGTTTATAAAGCCCTGCTTCTTCTATTCCGGCAAGTTCCTGCTGTAAAACCGGCTGCAATGTTGTATACATAAAATAGCTGTTTAGGCTGCAAAATTAAACATTAACGCCAAAGGAACGCCTACCTCGTACATTTTTAATATATTACAGCAGTAAACAAACATTTTGGCCTAAAAATTATTATCTGTAAAACCCTATGAAAAAATATTTACCGCTAATTGTTTTACTACTAACCGTTATCCGCGCGTCGGCACAGCAGTATATATTATCCGGCAAAATTACCGGGGAAAAGAACGAACCTGTTCCTTTTGCATCGGTTTACATTCGCAGCGCTACCTATGGCACAACCGCTAACGAAGAAGGCAACTATCATTTTAAATTGAGCCCGGGCACCTATAATGTTGTTTACCGTTTGGCCGGATACGCGGTACAGTCGGTAAATATCACCATTACTGATCACGACGAAATACAAAATATACAGCTGGCAAATGAGGAGTTCAAGTTTAGCCAGGTATCTGATAAATGGAGGCGCAACCAGGATCCCGGCGATACCATTATGCGCATGGTGTTGCAGAAACGCGAAACACATTTAAACGAGTTGAAAGGCTACTCCTGCGCCATATACATCAAAGGCGTACAAAAACTATTAAGCACTCCAAAATCCTTACGTAGCCAGGCCGTTACCCGTGCACTCGATCTCGATTCGCTCGGGCGGGGCATCCTCTACCAATCAGAATCGTTATCGGCCTTTAATTACCAATCGCCAAATAAAGTGCGCGAAATTACCATCGCCTCAAAAAGCGCAGGTATAAACACGGCGTTCGGGTACAATAAAGCATCAGACCTGCAGGTTAATTTTTACAATAATATTTTTACTATACCCGGGCTAAGCACCCGTGGGTATGTATCACCTGTAGCATCAAGCGCGTTCACTTACTACCGCTATCAACTTGTGGGCAGTACCATACAGAACGGGCAAACCATATACAAAATACAGGTTATCCCTAAACACGAATACGGGCAGTATTTTACCGGTAATATATATATTGTAGAAGGCGAATGGCGCATATACAGCGTAGACCTGATGCTGAAAGGCAGAAGCAATTCGCTTAACCTGGTGGATACTTTACAGGTAAGGCAGCAATATATACCTATTACAGATAGCGTGTGGATGCCGGTATCGGTACTGTTTAACTTTAAGGGCTCGGTGCTGGGTTTTAAATTTGGCGGCTACTATCAAGGTATCTATAATAATTACAAGCTAAACCCTACTTACCCCGATAAATATTTCACCGGCGAAATATTGAAAATTGATACCGCCGCAAATATAAAGCCAACGGCTTACTGGGATGCCAACCGGCCTGTGCCTTTAACTAAGCTGGAGATGAGAGACTATCAAAAAAAGGATAGCGTTGCGGCCTACCATAAAACGGAGGCATACCTGGATACCTTACAGCATACCAAAAACAATATTAACTATCCCGGCTACATCATTTTTGGCTACAATGCAAGCAGCCGCAACGAAAAAGATTCGCTTTATATCTACCCATTCTTACAAACCCTTTATTACAACACTGTTGAAGGTTTTGGCATAAATGCAAAGGTGCGTTATACCCGCACTATTGATGATTTCCATTCGCTGGCTATAACGCCTGCTTTAAGGTATGGGTTTTCCAATAAATTATTTAGCGCTAATATCCTTACCGAATACCGCAACGACCCGTTCCACAACGCCAAATTTTGGGCAAGCTTCGGCAACGATGTGCTCGACCTTAATAACGTAGGCACGCGTTCGCTTTACTTTAACACACTAAGTACCATCCTTAGCGAAAATAACTACGTAAAATATTACCGTTCGCACTACGGTAGTTTTGGCTATCAGCGCGAGGTAGTAAACGGTGTTTTGTGGAGTGCAAACCTTAGCTATTCCAGCCGCACGCAGTTGTATAATACCAACTTGGGGCATTTGGTTGACGTGAAAAACAAAGAGTTCACGTCCAATAACCCGCTCGCCCCGGCAGGGACTCCGCCCGATGACCGTTCGTTTCTATTCCCCGAGCACCAGGCACTATCATTCACCACGGCTGCAACCTTTACGTTCGACCAGCAATACATCACCCGCCCAACAGGCAAGTTTAACTTACCATCTAAATACCCAACGCTTACCGTTACGTACCGCAAGGGGTTCCAGGGCGTACTTGGCTCAGATGTTAACTATGATTTCGCGTCGGCAGATATTTCGCAGTATAATATCCGCGTCGGCTTATCTGGTTACTCGTCGTTCAAATTAACTACAGGCGGTTACTTCAACAACAAACGGCTGTATTTTATGGATTACTACCATTACTTAGGTAACCAGGGCACCACGTTCGATCCTACCTATATCGGTAGTTTCCATTTCCTGCCTTTTTACACGTATAGTACTAACGGCGGTTTTCTTGAGGCTCATTACCAGCATAATTTTGCCGGGTCGCTGCTAAATAAAGTACCGTACCTGCGCCGTTTAAAGCTGGAAGAAGTAATAGGCGCCAACTTTTTAACCACCAAGGGCAACCCTAATTACCGCGAGTTTTATGTAGGCGTGCAAAGGCTCATATTCCGGGTAGATTATGGTATCTCTTACGCCGGCAACAAAAAATACCTGCAAGGGATCAGGATATTTTACGGTATAAGGTAAGGTAAACGCCCGCCGAATATTGCATTGCTGGTGCCATACT
>CBFGNE010000545.1:0-3643 GCA_965649995.1 uncultured Mucilaginibacter sp. | reverse complement strand
TATCAGCCCGGCAAAAGTTTGCTTCAGGGCTTCGTGCAGCAGGCGGCTTTCGGTCCCCAGTTTTTGCTGTTCTAATATGAATAATGGCTTAGAAAAATTCGGGTCGCGTTTTGTTATTTCTTCCTGTAAAACGCTGGCTTGTGCATGTTGGCAACCAAGGCTTAGTACAGTTGCACCCGCTACGTTAGGATGCGTTATATAGCCTGCTAACAGCCCGCAAAGCGCATCCGAATCGGTACGGGTACCGCCGCAACCCATATCATGATTGAGGAATTTGATGCCATCCACATTAGCAAATATTTTTTTTGAAGCCACGCTCTCGGGCGTCATCTGCAAATCGGCCTGCAAAATTTCCTCTACCGATTTGCCGGTTTGCAGCATGCCCACCAGTTGGTCAACCTCGCTTTCGTAACCCCTGGGTTTAGCAAAGCCCAGTTTATCCAACATGGCATCTTTTAGCACATTAATATTCCGGTTCTCGCAAAATACAAGCGGGATAACCAGCCAGTAATTTGCTGTACCCACCGAGCCATCCGAGCGGTGGTAGCCCATAAACGTTCTGTCTTTAAAGTCGGTAACGTCCGGACGCTTCCATTCGGTTTTACGGCTGCCCAGCTTAAAGCCATCTGCTGCATGGTGTACGTTCCCGGTAGCTATCAACCCGCCTTGTACAATAGGCAAGCTGGCTTTGCCCACCAACACGCCATACATGTGTATCTCGTCGCCTTCGGCAAGGGCCGTCATGGTAAATTTGTGCTTGCCGGGGATATCATCTGCCAGCGTTAGGGTAAGCCCCTCATGTTCTATGACGGTACCCTTCGGCAAATCTGTAAGCGCAACCAGCACATTATCGGTGTGGTGTATTTGTAAAAAAGTACGTTTATCTTCTGTTACCATAGGGGTATAATTATTTGTTCAATTGATGATATCTGCCGTTTTACGCACAACATTTGCCTTGCAGGGCAATTGGTAAAATTAAACGCGCGGCAATTTTTTAAAATGGGCAAATCTTAAAAAAAGATGGATAATTTGTTTGTCTAATATCAGCAAAAAGCTAATTTATTTTTTTGAATTATTACTTATTTAAAACTCAATTATAATTTGGCAAAGCCTACCTGCCGGCGGTAAAACTAATAGCGCAAAGTAAACAATTTTGCATAGTTTATCCGTCCTGTAGGCTGCACCCGCAACATAAAACACCTGTTACAAAGGAACGTTACGCCTGTTAAAAATACTTCTCGCTTATGTGCCAAGTGTTAAGCGATATTAGAATAATTGTAAAAACAACGCTAAAAAAGTTAAATGTGCATTTCGTAAAAACAAATCAGGCGCCTTTTTAATTTACATACCGAACCATTTCTGAGGTATTAATAAATTGAAAAATAAGAAACACATCGCAATACTCGGCGGAGGCCCAAGCGGGCTGTTTATGTTTAAACGATTGGTAGATACCGGCAACCCAGACATCGCAATAGCAATTTTTGAGCGGAAAAAACAATTAGGCGTGGGCATGCCCTACAGCACCGAGGGTGCTAATGATGAGCACATCACTAATGTATCGGGCAACGAGATACCTGAACTTGTTACCTCCATTGCCGACTGGATTGCGAACGCCCCAAAAGAATTACTGGAGCACTACCAAATAACCCCGCAAAGCTACAACGATTACAAAGTGCTTCCGCGCCTTTTATTTGGGCAATACCTTTCGGCACAGTTTATGCTTTTAAAGGAACAGGCCGAAAAAGCCGGTATAGGGGTTAAAGTACATTACGAAAGCACGGTAAGTGATATTATTGACGAACCCAGTAAAGACACCATTAGGGTGCAAATTAACGGCACGCAATGGCACCATTTTGATAAATTAATTGTTTGCACAGGGCACAATTGGCCGAAAAAATACGAGGGCAAGATTCCAGGTTACTTCGATTCGCCATACCCCCCGGCGAAGCTTTGCATTAAAACAAACCACCCGGTTGCCATAAAAGGTTCGTCGCTTACAGCGGTGGATGCTATCCGTACGCTTGCGCGCGGTAACGGCGCATTTACCATAAACGAGGATGGCACCCGCACTTACCGCCCGGCAACGGATAGCCCCGGTTTTAAGATCATCCTCCATTCGCGTAACGGTTTGCTGCCTGCGGTAAGGTTTCATTTGGAAAATTCCCACCTGGAAAATGATGCAATATTAACCGAAGAAGAGGTTGCAGCGCATATCGAAAAAAATGACGGCTTTTTATCGCTCGATTACATTTTCCGAAAGGACTTCATTGAGCCTATCCGCGAAAAAGATCCCGAGTTTTACACGCATATAAAGAATATGAGCATCGAAGCCTTCGTGGCCGAAATGATGGAGCAGCGCGAGCGCCTGGATGCTTTCCAGTTACTGAAAGCAGAATATATAGAGGCTAAACGCTCTATCAAACGCGAGCAATCCATCTTTTGGAAAGAGATGCTGGGTGTTTTAAGCTTCGCGATGAATTACCCGGCCAAGCACCTTTGCGCCGAGGATATGCAAAGGCTGCAAAAAGCTTTACAGCCGCTGATATCGGTTGTGATCGCCTACATCCCACAAAGCAGTTGTGAAGAATTAATGGCGATGCACGATGCAGATGTACTGGAGATCATCCCTGTTGGCGAAGATAGCGAAATAGAGGCGATGGAACAGGGCGGCGCTACTTATCATTATACCGATGAAGCGGGCGAAAGGCAGTCGGTGTATTTTGAAACGTTTGTTGATTCGCTTGGGCAACCGCACCTTTCTTATGAGGACCTGCCTTATCAAAGCCTTATCGCTAATAAAACCGTCAGTCCGGCCACCCTCAAATTCCACGACGCGGAAAAGGGCAAAGAGGCGATGCAAAAGGATAGCAAACAGGTGAAAACCGATGGGCAGGGTAATTATTACCTTATTGTACCCGGCGTTTCCATTGATGACAATTTCCGGGTGCTTGATGAACAAGGCCTTGTAAACAACCGCATTTTTATGATGGCGGTGCCGTATATTGGTGGCTACAACCCCGACTACTCCGGGCTCGATTTTTGCGAGGCAGCATCAGGGAAGATCATAGAAAGTATGTTTTTAAATTAATCATCAGGCATGAGCCAAGAGGTATCAACCGGGGTAAAATTATTTATGCTGCTGCTTGGCTCCAAAGCACCGGGAAGGCATGTAGAGCAGCACGACTTTTTTTTTGGGATAGCAGCGTCTTTAAAAGAGCTGGTGCCCGATATAAAAAACTTTTGGAAAAACACAGGCTCCACCCTGCACGTTGATGGCTGGCGCGAGGTAAACCAGGTGGACGGTTACCGCATACAAATAGTTTTAAAGGAAGACGTTACCGAAATAAGCGATAACCGGCTATTTTTTATAAACCTGGGCGGCTACCAGGCCAATAAGCTGGAAGAGCAACACTATACCGTATTAACAGTACAAAACGACCGCGCCCTTGCTATACAGGAATCTAAAAGAACGGTTTTTTTCCGCGAAGCCACCATCGCCGACGTAAAGGGCGCCAACTCACACATCGACGATAAATACGGCATCGACGTGGATGATATTTACAAGATAGAGGAACTGCTTAGCCCCGATCAAAAGGCAAAGTACCATATTGAAATAACACCCGCCGAAGGATTACCGAAGGAT
>CBFGNE010000544.1:0-3660 GCA_965649995.1 uncultured Mucilaginibacter sp. | reverse complement strand
ACCCTCCTGTCACTTGTTGGCCCAGCAGCATTAACATCCCTAGCTGCCGCATCCGGCATTTTGCTTAAATTTTTCACCAACTCGTTGTCATGATAAAAGTTTACCAAATACCCGGCAAGTTACTGCCCAATACTGTGCGCCGTTTTATTAAGCGTGCCTTTTTTACCGTAATAATATTATGCGCAGGCGCAATGGCATCCCTTGGTGCCGCTATTGCGTCTTTTGCCCCGGCAAAAGGCCCGGTTGGCACTATGGTTACCCTAAAGGGCAGCGGCCTGCTGGGTGCAACCGTTGTTAACATAGGTGGCGTGCCGGCTATAATTATTTCTAAAGCTAATACGCTAATAGTAGCCATGGTTATGCGCGGCGCAGCAACAGGCGCTATAAGCATTACCATCTCTGGTGGCACCGCCACGGCTGCCGGTAATTTTACGGTTACCGAAACGCCGTACCCCATTGCACAGCAGGGACGTAAACTGGTAGATGGCGCCGCGCAGTACGATCTTTACGGAAACAACGCCGACTTTTACCAAACGGAGCAAGGAACCAGTGTTGCCCTCAGCGCAGACGGTAATACCGCCATGGTAGGTAATGGCTATAGCAGTATCTCAAGGTCGGGTGTCGTATTCTACGTACGCGACAACTTTGGGAGGTGGCGTGCAGACAGCAAAACTATTATCACCGAAGCTGTTGGCAGCGGCTGCAGCGTAGCACTTAGTGCCGATGGCAACACCGCCATAGTTGGCGCAAGACTAACCGGCGGGCTTCGTGCAGCAATATTGACAAAGAAAAACGGATCGTGGAGTAACCCTAATATTCAACTTTTGTCTAATGCAACAAAGGTTTCGATAACTGCTGATGGAAACACCGTCCTAATTAATGGCGGAGGCCCGAGAGGAGCAGATGGTAGGGTAAGCATGTTTATGCGTAATGGTTCCGGGTGGCAATCCATACCTGCACCCCATACTACTAATTATAGATTTTTTGGCGCAAAATACGATTTTGCTGTAGCGCCGGTTGGTGCCGATGCAGCTATTAGCGGCGATGGGAAAACCGTGGCTATGCTTGCAGAAAGTTTCGGCTTTCCGGGATATACCGTGATCTACACGCGCGCCACCCGCACATCCAACAAATGGACCCCACAAAAATTGCTGCCGGAATTTGATAACATTTATCTTAGCGGCGATGGGAATACCCTTATAGGTGGCCATGTTTTTCTTGATGCAATGTCTATCTATACCCGCAATGGTAACGACTGGGTTTGGAAACAACAACTAAACGAACACGGAGCCGTTGCCATGAGCGAAGATGGCAGTACGCTAATGCTGCCGAGGGGTGCAACAGTTTATACCCTCGAAAATGGGCTGTATGTAAAAAAAGGCGAGTTAAAGCCGGGCAGCAACGCTGTTTCGGTTGCAGTAAGCGCCGATGGCACTACTGCATTAACAGGAGACCCAACCGACAATACTACGCCTAAAAAAGTAGTGTTAGAGGAATTTGCCGGAGAGTACCACGACAGGCAACCGCAGCCTCTTGGCGGCGCTTATGCATTCAGCTCAAGCCAGCCCGAAGTAGCTGCATCGGCCATTACATTTGCCAATATCACCGGCACCACAACCAGCGTAAGCTGGGCAAACGGCGGCGGCACCGGCCGTGCCGTGTTTATTAAAGATACCACAGCAGGGGAACCTGTGCCCGCAGATATTTATTATTCTTCAAACGTCCGTTACCACTCGGGCTACCCCATAGGTAATACCGGCTGGTATTGTATTTATAATGGTACAGGTTCCACAGTTAATGTGATAGGGCTGGCTACCAACAAAACCTACCGCGTAGCGGTAATGGAATATAAAGGCACTGTAGATAAGCCATTATTCCTGCAAACGGAGATAGCCCCGGCAAACGTAACTACGCCATTAACACCGCCAACGGGCTATGCAACCGGCTTAGCGTTTAGTAACACGGCAGCAACATCAACTACGCTTAGTTGGGTAAGCAGTAACGGCTCGGCACGTGCGGTGTTTCTCAAACTGGGCACCAGCGGTGCGCTGAACGTTATGCAGGGAACTACCTACACCGCCAACAATACCTTTGGCCAGGGCACCCAGGTGGGCACCAATGGCTGGTATTGCGTTTATAACGGTACTGGCAATACGGTAGGCCTTTCGGGTTTAAGTGCGTTATCTACATACCGCGCTATTGTGATCGAATATAACGGCACAGCAGGTACGGAGATGTATAACCTGGAGAGATACAACGCAGCCAACATAACCACTAAAGCAGCCCCGGCAACGCTGCTTACCACTAACCAAAAACGCTTGCTGATGGCGCAGGATGTACTGGCAGAAAGCACTACGCCGGAGCTGAATATCCACCAGGGGATGTCGCCAAATGGGGATGGGGCAAATGATGTATTCACCATCGATGGCATTGGCGCTTACCCGCAAAATACCGTTAAAATTTTGAACAGTAACGGTGATGTGATATACAGTGCCACAGGTTATGATAATTATCTTAAAGCATTCGACGGGCGCTCGGCAAAAGGCGAGCTGCAAAAAGCAGGTACTTATTTTTATTCGCTGGAGTATAAGAAGGGTGCCGAAACGATACGGAAGACAGGTTATTTAATACTGAAATTTTAAACAAAGTGTTTTTTTAAAGCTAAGGCCACGGGGATCTCCTCGTGGCCTTTGTTGCTTAAAAAGGTTACCGGGAAAACGATACTCCGCATTGGTGCGATCGGGCAGGAACTTACCAGGAAGATGTATCAATTAAGTAATTATGATACTATCGATTTGGGATATTCATCATTATTAAAAGCTTCTTAACAGTGGTGGGGGATAAGCAATAATAAATACCAGGATAATACAAGCTAATAAATGTAACGGAGGCCTGATAATCCATCGCCTCTTTTTATACTTTGCTATCTGATATTATATGATACATAATTGTATTATTTAAGGTAAAAAATATATATTTACAAGGCAGCTACAACCCCCTGCTGCCGGTATCAATTAAATGCTGCCGCTGTTCAAAATACAGATTATAGTTGCTTGCCGTTTTGCCTAAACCGGGCGGCAGGTTAAATGTAGCTACTTTAATATTTTTCCGGTTTTTTTATTATTGATATGATACAAAACGACACCTCAAACCTATGTCCTGGCGTTTTGCCGGCCAGGCCCGTATTTTTGGCATTTGCCCTTGTTATGTTTTGGGCAAATATGTTTGCAGCGGCTTCTCCGCCTGCAATATCCATCAACTCATTTTCGCCGGCAAGCGGCGGTGCAGGTACACTCCTGACGGTAAATGGTACCGGTTTGGCAGCGGCTTCCGGTATTACGGTAGGCGGTAAACCGGCTATTATGGTAAGTGCAGCCAATAATGTGCTGTTGGCCCTGGTAGCGCCAGGTACCATTACGGGGAAAGTATCAGTAATATTGCCCGGCGGAACGGTGGTATCAGCCAATAATTTTAATGTTACTGCCACAGCTAATCCTTTTAGCAGGCAAAGCCCCAGGCTGGCCGATAACGATAAGACGTATACAAACGGGGCCTTTCCATCATTAGGGCAGGGCCATGCTGTTGCCTTAAGTGCCGACGGCAACACCGCTGTAAGCGGGCTGGGCTACCAGGGGTACATTGTAGCCGGGGGCATTACCT
>CBFGNE010000543.1:0-3663 GCA_965649995.1 uncultured Mucilaginibacter sp. | reverse complement strand
CCTGTAATCTGCAGGCGTAACGCCATATTTTCGTTTGAAAGCAGTATTAAAATTGGAGACGTGCCCGTAACCGTAGTCAAGGTAAAGTTCGCTGGCCGACCTCCCTTTAGCCAACTCTATACAGGCCATTTCCAAATTACGCTCCCGGATGTATTTTTGAGGCGAAACCCCATAGGCCTTTTCGAAATCGCGTTTGAAAGAAGAAAGGCTGCGGTTAGTTAAAAAAGCCAGTTCGTCCAGG
This sequence comes from uncultured Mucilaginibacter sp., assembly GCA_965649995.1. Classification (GTDB taxonomy): domain Bacteria; phylum Bacteroidota; class Bacteroidia; order Sphingobacteriales; family Sphingobacteriaceae; genus Mucilaginibacter. The sequence goes on along the minus strand of CBFGNE010000543.1, from coordinate 3,422 downwards.
GAAAGGCCGCTGTTCAGGTTGTTCTCTACCACATTTTTCAAGGAAGCATCAGGCATTCCTCCGAACATTCCGGCGAGCATTGCCGGTGATATTTCACTCAACGCGGTAAGTAATTCATTTACTTTCAAAAGTGCCATTTCATAGGAAAGCCGCTGCGATCCGGCAATCAGCGCCCTGACATGGCGGACATATTCGGTGATATAGGTATTTGTTTTAAAGTCAACATAAGGAACATGTGCAGGCTTACCTGATGGTTTAATACGCCTGGCCGCAATAAACTCCTGTCCGATGCTTCGGGGAAAGAAAATAATAATACTGTTATACGGTTGGGCATTTTTGCTATGTTCCGCAATGATGGAGTTACCCTCTGGTATCAGCATACCATAGCCCGGCATCAAAACAGTATTTTCAACCGCACGATAAATTTGCTTCTGCCCGTTCTGTACAAAACTAACTGCACAGCGCTCAAAAAGTACACGAGCTCGCAGCAGGCCGCCCTTGTCCTTGTAGTCAACAAATGTAATATCACCCGCCTCCAAACGCGACTGGTAACGCGTAGCTTCCGGCACTCGAATAATTTCCATGGACTCTCGGATTATTGAACAAAGAAACACGAAAATGTGAAGAATTCAAATTGGCGTATTGAGCCACTTTGCGGAATTTCCGGTCAAACGCCATTGTTCAACTCTTTATACTTTTTGCCCCAAGCGCTTAGTTGCTTAAATATGGGCAGAAACTCCAACGCCATTGGCATAAGTTCGTACTCTACCCTTGGCGGGACTTCTGCATAAACCGTTCGTTTCACCAGGCCATCCTGCTCCAGCGCCCTTAGTTGAAGGGTAAGCATGCGTTCCGTGATGTAAGGGAACTCCTTTTTTAGCTCGCCAAATCTGAGTTTGCGGTTTCCCAATTTATCCATGATCACAATTTTCCACCTCCCCCCTATTTTGTTGGCTGCGTAGGTTAGGTCGCACTCCACTATGAACCTTTCATTGAGTGTGTAGGTTGAGTTTTCTTTTCTGGCTGTCATTACTTACATATTTGTTAGTACCGTACAAATGGCTGCGCAACCTATAAAATTGGAGGCAACAGATTATTATTGCAGAGTAATTTTTAATGAAACGAAATATGGATCTCTATTTAAAAGAAAAGACAGCAGTAGTAACAGGTGCCAGCCAGGGAATTGGACGGGCTATAGCTAAGGGATTGGCAGCCGAAGGCGTTAGAGTTTTCGCCACCGGCCGTAACCAGCAACTATTAGATAGCCTTGTAGATGAAGTTAATGCCGTGGGTGGCGCAGAACCAGTCGTATTTGCGCAGGACCTGTTAGTACCCGGTGGGCCGGAAAACATCGCAGCCGCAGCTTTATCTGCGCTTGGGCACATTGATATTCTTATTAACAATGCGGGGCAAAGCCAGCCCGTGGACGTTGTAGGCCCGGAAGCACCGTGGAACAAAGGCATGGGGCTTGATTTTGAAAGCCCGAGGCAGCTGACCCAGCAACTATTACCACACTTTATCGAAAGAAAACAAGGCTGCATACTGAATTTAACCAGCACCTATGAGTTACGCGTGCTAAATGTTTCGGCAGTTGCTAAGGCTGCATTGGTGATGTGGTCAAAACAACTGGCTGGCGAACTGGGAAAGTATGGCATCAGGGTCAACTGCCTTCAACCGGGGCTTATTGATACGGAAAACATCCGCCCCTATTTTCCGGGTGAGGAGCGGCGTAAATTTGCGGAGGCCGAAATACCATTGGGCGATTTTGGCGAGCCGCAGGATATGGCGAATATGGCGGTTTTCCTCGTATCGCCGCGGACCAAGTATGTAACAGGTACGGTGGTTACCGTTGATGGTGGGGCAAGCCGTTCGGCATTCTGATTATTGCTTATGTATTCAGGGCTTTCCATTTAGTACACACCCATGCTTTAGTCCAGTGGGAGGTTAAACGCCTTCAGCGCTACTCAAGGGGTTTAGGAATATTTTTTTGAAAAGTGGGTATGTTGTGTTTTACAAAAAAAAGCCTGTAATTCAATAAATTACAAGCTTTTGTGTTGTTTGTTATCAACCTTGGCGGTGAGGGAGGGATTCGAACCCTCGGTACAGTTTCCCGTACGTCAGTTTAGCAAACTGATCCTTTCGGCCTCTCAGGCACCTCACCAGGCATTAAAAATAAAATCCCTTTTTTCGGGATTGCAAATATAGTAATTCGGGCAAGCTGTCAAAAAAAAAGTTCGTTTTATATACGGGAGTTTTAGCGGAGATGCGTTTTTATCAGATGCAATATAAGTAACCAGTCACTTAATCAACCAATTAACCATTCACAAAAAAATTAATAATCTATCCTTACATGATAAATACTCATCAGCATGCGCTTGAAGATAGTTTTGATGGTTTCGAGGTCTTTTAGCGTTATGTTACTGTCTTTCAGTTGATTTTGATCGAGTTTGTATTTTACTATGCGATCTACCAAAACACTGATGGATTCTTCATCCGGCTCCTTCAACGAGCGCGAAGCGGCTTCTACAGAGTCGGCAAGCATCAAAACACCGGCCTCTTTTGAGAACGGTATAGGTCCCGGGTAGCGGAAAATATTCTCGTTAATGAATTTTTCGGGGAAGTTCTTTAAAAACGACTGATAGAAATAGTCGACCCTGGTATTGCCGTGATGGGTGCGTATAAAATCGATTACAATCTCCGGCAGGTTTGCTTTGCGTGCCATTTCTATACCCTTGCTTACGTGGCGTATGATGATCTGTGCGCTCTCCTCGTAAGGCAGCTTATCATGCGGATTGAAGTGTGAGGTTTGGTTCTCTATAAAAAACAGCGGGTTTTGCATTTTTCCAATGTCGTGATATAAGGCCCCGGCCCTAACCAGCAGCGCGTTTCCGCCTATAGAATAAATGGCATTCTCGGCCAGGTTGGCTACCTGCAACGAATGCTGAAAAGTACCTGGCGCACTAAAAGCCATTTCGCGCAATAAGGGCGCGTTGGTATTTGTCAGTTCGATTAGGGTGATATCGGATGTTATAGCAAAAACCTTTTCAAAAGCGTATATAAGCGGGTAAGCCAGCAGTGTCAGCATAACGCTCCCGGCAAAAGGAAGGAAGTCCATCCAGTCGATACTTGAAAAAGAGCCTTCGCGCACTAACGATATCCCTACAAACGACACGAAATAGGCAAATGTGATAATGAGCGCCGATATAAGGAATTGCTCGCGGCGAAGCAGGTTTTTAATACTATATATAGATACCATGCCGGCGGTGATCTCAAAAAAGGCGAATTCAAAGCTATTGGGCACAAAAAAACCTGCAACCAATACCACCAGCAAATGTATATTTAGGGCCAGGCGGGTATCAAATAATATGAGGATGATGATTGGTACAATACAATAAGGTATATAATACAAATTACCCGGCCAT
>CBFGNE010000542.1:0-3664 GCA_965649995.1 uncultured Mucilaginibacter sp. | reverse complement strand
CCCGCGTTAACTAAACCCGATTGTACGGAAAGCCGCTTCTACCAGCGGCTTGGAGGGAAAGCGGGGCTATCCTAATCAAAGAACTGCTGGCATTGCTTTTCTAATTACTTCTTGTAAATCCCGCTTTGCCTACTGTTCCGCAGCGCCTTGCTTAGCAAGCCTGCGGGGTTTATTTGGCCTGCTTAACCACATTACCCCATTTTTCTAGTACGGCTATGATCTCGTTCAGTTTCATAGGTTTGCTTAAATAGTCGTTCATGCCGGCGGCCAGGCAAATTTCGCGGTCCTCGGTCATGGCGTTTGCGGTAAGGGCCACAATAACGGGCTGAACTTTCAAATGCTCGCGGATAAACCTGGTGGCCTCCAGCCCGTCCATTTCGGGCATTTGAATATCCATTAGTATCAACCCGTAATTACGCTTGGCCACTGCATCAAGCACCTCATGCCCGTTGGCAGATACGTCCGGATCGTAGCCCATTTTTTTTAGGATATGCACTATCACCTTTTGGTTTACCATATTATCTTCGGCAATTAAAATATCAATGGGGTACCGCTCGGCCATGTCTTTAGAGAATTGGTTGATGATAGCCGGCTGTACGGGCGGCGGCGCTATGTCCACGTCTTTTAACTGGTCTACAATATGCTTGTAAAGCAAGTGATGCTTGGCGGGTTTGGTAAGCACCGTGTTAAACAACTGCGTTTGATGTTTAAGTTGCTCGCTGCCTACCGAGCTGAGCAGTATCATAGGGGTGTCGGCATCTGTTTTACGGATATGCTTTGCCAGGTTGATGCCGTTCATCTCGGGCATGTTCATATCGGTGATGATGAGATCGAACTTTTTACCCGAACTTACCAGCTTTAAAGCCTCCGCTGCGGTACTTGCCAGCACAGGCGCAAATTCCCACTGCTTAAGCTGGGTATCTAATATGTTTAGGTTGGTGGCGTTATCATCCACAACCAATATAGTTTTGTTCCTAAGTTTTTCGGAATTTACATTTATGTAGGTACGCTCGGTTTTAATGCCGGGTTTTGCTTTAATGGTAAAGCTAAATGTTGTGCCAACACCCACGTTGCTTACCACATTAATATCGCCGCCCATCAAGTCGATCAGCTTCTCGCTTATGGCCAGCCCAAGCCCGGTGCCGCCATATTTGCGGGTAGTGCTCGAGTCGACCTGCGAAAAGGCCTTAAACAGCCTGTTTAGCTTATCCTCGGGTATGCCAATGCCGGTATCCCTGATAGAAAATGAAAGGATGAGTTCGCCGTTTTCGTCTTTAACAGATTTTACTTCGGTGAATATTTCGCCCTGGGCAGTGAATTTTATAGCGTTGCCAATTAAGTTAATGAGTACCTGCCCCAGGCGCAGCGAATCGCCAATTATGCGTGTAGGCACGTTTGGGGCTATCTGGTACACGAGGTCTAAATTTGTATGGGAGGCTTTTTCGGTAAAGATATCAAGCACGTTCTCTATACATTCCCTCAAATCAAAATCATTTTCTTCCAGCTCCATTAGCCCGGTTTCTATCTTCGTGAAATCGAGTATGTCGTTTATTACTTTCAGCAAAGCATCGCCGCAGCCTTTTATTGTTTCGGTATATTCATCCTGCTCGGGCGTTAATTCGGTGTTCGACAGCAGCGTTGCCATGCCTATTACGCCATTCATCGGCGTGCGTATTTCGTGGCTCATGGTGGCCAGGAAAATACTTTTTGCCTTATTGGCATTTTCGGCCTGTTCTTTTGCCTTTTCTGCTTCTTCCCTGGCTTTTTCTGCCGCCTCGCGCGAGTTTCGTTCTTCAATGGTTAATTTGGCCAGGCTTTCGGTACGCTCCTTCACCTGCCGTTCTAAAACCAGCTTTTGGTTTTTTATGGTTTTAATACGGAATTTGATCAGCCCGTATATGCACAATACCACAAACAATACGGCTAAGGTTTCAAACCACCAGGTAAGCCAAAACGGCGGCACTATTTCTATTTGCAGCGGCAATGCCACAGGCGACCAAACCCCCGCACTGTTTTTATATTTTATTTTTACGTTGTATACGTTGGCCGGTAAATTGGTATAGTTAGCCTCATTTTTACTGCCCACATAGTTCCATTCCTTATCAAAACCTTCCAGCATGTATGCATATTGCTTTTTATCGGGCGAGGAGTAATCCAAGGATGCAAACTCAAAGGAAATTACAGATTGTTTGTAGGATAGCCGGAGGTACCGGGTATCGCTGATATTTTGCTTTAAGGGCGATAAATCGGTATCGCCCCTGGCTATTTGTAAAGGTTTATTGAATATCGAAAAGCTGGTGATTTTAATAGGGGCAACAATTTTTGATTTGATTGCCTTTGCGGGGTAAAAAACATTAAACCCGTTAATACCGCCAAAGTATAGCCTGCCATCGGAGCTTTTTAAAGCCGAGTGCGGCTTAAACTCATCGCCCTGTATACCATCTTCGGTACTATAGTTTGTAAAGGTCCGTTTTTCGGGATCGAACCGGGTAAGGCCGCCATTGGTGCTTATCCATAGCATACCAAAACTATCTTCTCTTATCGCATAAATAATATCGCTTGGCAGCCCATCTGCCTTATAATAAGTAGTGAATTTGTTTTTATCGGCATCGTACAAATTTAGGCCCGCCAAAGTACCCGCCCAAAGGCGCCCTTTGCTGTCTTCAAAAATTTCGGTTACGCCGTTACTACTAATGCTGTTCTTCTTTTCATCGTGGCGGAAATGGGTAAACGTATCTGTATTGCGGTTCAACAGCTCAAGGCCGGCATCAGATGTGCCCACCCATAAGTTCCCCCGCCTGTCTTCGCATATCGAATATATCCTGTCGCTGCTTATGCCATTCGGCTTGTTGATATCATACTTGTAATGCTTAAAAACACCGGTGGTATGGTTATACATATCCAGCCCATCGTTAAATTCGCTTAGCCAGGTGTTTTTATCGCGGGTGTGCAAAAGGTAATAAACATTGTTGCCGCCGATGCCATTTGGCTTTAAAGGGTCTTTTTTATAAGTTTTAAACAACCCGGTGGCGGGGTTTAAAATACTTAACCCGTCGCCCCAATGGCCCACCCATATATTGCCGTCGCTGTGTGGCTTTATAACGAGTGCGTAATTGCCTGCAATGCTGTTTTTGCCGGATAATTGTTTTTTGTAGCTGCTGAATATCCCCGTGGTAGGATCAAAGCGGTTTATGCCGCCGCCATCGGTGGCTATCCAAATGTTTTTATGTTGGTCTTCGGTAATATCAAGCACAAAGTTGTTGGATAGGCTTTGCGGCGAGGAGTTGTGGCGGTACAGCGCAAAACTGGATGAGGATTTTTTGTACAAATTTATGCCACCGCCAAAAGCGCCAACCCACATATTGCCAATGCGGTCTCTACAAATGCCATACACCGAATTGCCATTGATGCTGTTATTGTCAACTTCATCGTGCCCATAGGTATTAAATTTATTTGTTTTGCTATCTAGTATGCAAAGCCCGCCGTTCTCGGTGCCCACCCACAAATTGCCGCTTTCATCATCGCTTAAGCTGTACACGGCATTGCTGGAGATGGAGTTTGGGTCTTTATCGTTATGCAGGTAGTGCGCCAACAGCTTTCTGTTGCTGTCTAACACATAAAGCCCCTCTTCCTGGGTACCTATCCACAGCCGTTTTTTTACATC
>CBFGNE010000541.1:0-3666 GCA_965649995.1 uncultured Mucilaginibacter sp. | reverse complement strand
GATAGGTATACTACCAACCGCTGGGTATATGATCATATCCTGATCAAAATGTTTTCGATGCAAAAGCGAGGGAACGATATTTACCTGGGCAGTTCGCGTGGCTTTTTTAAATTGAACCCAAGGGGCGGCTTGCAACTCCTCGATAGCGCAACAAAGGGTGTTGCTATTAATGATATTGAGTTTTTGCCACAGGACACAGAGCGTAAATACCTATTTGTAGCCACCGACTGAAAAGGACTGAAAGTTTTTAATACAGCAACCCGGAAAGTAGAATTCACTTACCTGCACGATGAAAACAACCCTTATAGCCTATCCAGCAATGTGGTTACCGGTTTATTTATAGACAGGAAGAAGAAATTATGGATAGCTACAGGGCTGGGCTTATGTATGGTTGATTTTGATAACCAGCAATGGAAACTGCGCTCGATAGATAAAAGTATTTCGGATGATAAATCTGTTTTTAAAATTGTGAACGACAAATTTGATACCACACGTTTTTGGCTATCCAGTTTTAACATGGGGATAATTTGCGTGGACAGGCAAACAAAAAAGATAAAAAAGATTTACAACACCGGCAATAAATTAACTCATATTATTGACTTTGTCCAGGTAAATAAAACCAATTGGTTATTGGCAAATCACGATGACATAATGGAATGGGGTCCGCAAACCGGCATCAGAACGCCAATAAGCAGTTTTCCCCTCCCCGATTCGCTATTGCTCGGCCGATCTATGCGCAAAATTGTTATGCTGGATGCCGAAACCGCGTTTGTTACTTCTAACAGAGGTTTATTTAAGTACAACCTGCTTACGCATACGCTAACGGATGCCATAAAAAATAACCGCGAAATTTACAATGAAATTAATAGGGGAGTAGGGGATTGCCTGCCGGACGGCGACATCCTCTGGGTAACATCCGACAAGGGCTTGTTAAAGTACAATATTAAAACCGGCTATGCCAAGCTGTTTTACCATCAAAAAAAGCCGAAGTATTACTTGCACAGGCCAATCTCTATCGACAGTAATACCCTTGTGTGTTCATCCAATGTGGGACTTATTTTTATTGATAAAAATACAACCGCACTACGTATTGTAAATACATTGGCCGGCTTTCGTTCTATGAATGTTACCAGCATGATAAAGGTTGCAAATAAGTTGTGGCTTGGCACAGAAACGGGCATAGTTACCTACGATTTGTTAACCGGGCGCTCGGAAAAGGTGCAGTACGAAACCCCGGTGATGGAAACATTTACGAGGTCGCCTTTCGAAATGGTGGGCAATGACCTTGCCGTAGGATTCAGGGCCGGGTACGCCTACTTTAAACCAGTATTAAACAATTCATCTATCCCATCCGATGCAGTGATTGATGGTGTTACTGTGAATAATAAGCAGGTATTGGAAAGAGACGCGTCAAAATTGGTCTTCGGCCACAACGACAATTCTGTCAACATTGGCTTCACCGCATTTTTATATACTTACCCGGATAATATAAATTTCAGGTATCGCCTTAAAGGCGCCGATCCTAAATGGCAGTACACCAAAGATGTACGCAGCGCCAATTATGCGCAGCTTTCGCCGGGTCAATACATTTTTTATGTACAAAGTGGCAACAATATAGGCGTGTGGAATAAAAATATCGCCTCGCTGGCATTTACCATTAAACCTCCTTATTGGGCAACGTGGTGGTTTCGTACCGTGCTGTTGTTGCTACTGGCATTTGTGCTTTACCAATTGTATAAATACAAAATTCAGCATATCCGGGATATAGAAGCTATCAGGCAGGGCATAGCAACCGATTTTCATGACGACCTTGGCAGTACGCTCAGCAGTATCTCCATATTCAGCCAGGTAGCCGTGGCAAAAGCGGAAACCGATCTCCCTACTACAAAAAAGATGGTTGATGACATTGGCATACGGGCAAGGGACATGATACAATCCATGAACGACATGGTATGGGCCATTAAACCGGAGAATGATACCTTGTACCGCCTGATGCAGCGTATGGAAGAATTTGGCTACCCTGTTGCCGAAGCCAAAGAAACCCAATTACTATTTAAAATGGACGAAAGCCTGTATGCCATTAAAACAAATATGGTAAAACGCAAAAACCTGTTTTTAATATTCAAAGAGGTATTTAATAACGCTATAAAGTATAGTAACGCACAACAAATAGAAGTTAAATTTAAACTGCAAAATAAGCACACGCTTTTAATGCAAATTACCGACAACGGCACCGGCTTTGATATGGGTAGCCAAAAACAAGGTAACGGATTGAATAACATTAAGAAACGAGCGTGTGAAATAAAGGCAAATTTGACTATAAAAACTTCGCCGGGCTGTGGCACGGCCATAAATATTATTTGCAAAATCACATAAGTATGCGAGCCCGTGCAAAAATAATAGCTTTACATTAGATGGATATGCCCATTAAAGTACTTATAGTAGAAGACAACCCCGACCTGAGGCAAGCGCTTAAAAGCCTCATCGCATTATCGGACGATTTTGTATGCGTGGGCGACTACGGTTTTTGCCAGCCCGAAGTATTTTTTGAAGGCGATGCTGTACCGGATGTTATATTAATGGACATTGACCTCCCCGGCGAAAATGGCATATCCTATACCCGCCGCATCAAAGAAAAATACCCTTTTATAAATATACTGATGCTTACTGTTGTAGAGCAGGAGGATAAAATAATAGAGGCTATATATGCCGGGGCTACCGGTTACCTTATTAAGAGCGCGATACCCGAAAACATACTCGAAAATATACGGATACTATACCGCGGCGGCTCGCCGCTTACTCCGTCCATCGCGCGCATCATCTTCCAGAATGTGCAAAACCAGCAGCCCAGCAAAAAGGAAAAAGTGCAGCTTAATACCCGCGAAACCGAAGTGCTAAGCGGGTTGGTAAAAGGGCTAACTTATAAAATGATAGCCGCCAAACATTTTATATCTGTTGATACCGTACGCTCATACATCCGCTGCGTGTACGAAAAACTGGAAGTACACTCCCGCTCGGAAGCCATAGTACGCGCCCTCAATGATAAACTCGTGTAATTACCACCGTTTTTTATTTGATCCCAAACCATTCTCTACTCGCCATTCTCTATTAACTGCCGGCCCACCATTTTCACATACTTATGTGATTGCCAGCATATTATTTAAAATGCAGTTTTACTATACAGATACCACTGTTAGTATTAAACTGCTATTTTATGAAAAAACAATACCTCAACCTTTTCCTTGCGATATTATTTATTGCGTATTCATCGTGCACAAAAGAAGGGCTGCAAGGCCCTGAAGGTGCGCAGGGGCCTGCGGGCGCACCCGGTGCTGCAGGAGCAGCAGGTGCTGTTGGCCCTGCCGGACAGGATGGCTCTATCATTTACAGCGGCAATGGTACACCAACGCTTGCTACTGGCAAGGCAGGGGATTACTACTTAGATAAAAATACGGGCAACTTATACGGCCCTAAAACGGCTGCCAGTTGGGGGGCTCCGGTTGCGCTTATGGGCGCACCCGGGGCAACTGGAGCCACTGGTGCGGCTGGTACTGCCGGAAGCCAGATATTAAGCGGAACAACTGCCCCGGCACAGGCAGCGGGCGCAATTGGCGACTATTATTTAGATAAAACAAACCTTTTGCTTTACGGGCCAAAAAACACTTC
>CBFGNE010000540.1:0-3666 GCA_965649995.1 uncultured Mucilaginibacter sp. | reverse complement strand
GTTATTTTGGTCTTCTGGCAGGTTTTATAACGACACGTCATGCCGAATTTATTTCGGTACCCCACTTGCAAAGTGGGCGGTATCCAAAGTGGTAAGCATCGTGGCTACTTTTATGATGGGGTGCTGAAACAAAGTTCAGCATGACGGTTTTTTATAAGAGCTTAGCGTTGGCACCAACCTTACCAAATAGACCCCAACGGCGTTATTTTAACATCCTTTATCTCCCCTTTTGCGGTTAAAATACTGAGGTGATTGTATGGCCCGGAAGCAAAGTAAACGCTGGTGAGGCTGCTCAACCCATCGTCGGCAAATAACTCTACCGAGGAGGCATCTACCAACAACTCCACCGACGAGGCATCTTTCGTAGCTATTCTCGGCGCAAAGGCCCATTTGGCAAACTCCTTGTTAAAATCAATCCTGCCCGATTTTTCGCGGTTGATGAAATACCGGTTACCCTTTTTATTGTAACCTATTACCAGCGTTGCGCCGGCATCGTTGTTCAGCGTTATAAAATAATCCTCCGGCCTCTCCATTTTAAACTTTAAGCGGTAGCGCGAAGGCAGCTGAATAACGGAGCTTATATCCCTGCCGTTGCGCAAACCTTCGGCAGGTACATTTATTGTTTTGGCGGCTATGCCCAATAGCTCTTTCACCGGGGCAGACGTAACGTAAATATCGTCCCCTACCCGTTTTAAAGCCAAATCGCGCGGTATGGTAGTGGCGCTGCGCCAGTTGGCAGTGGGCACCTGGTTGGCGTATTGCCAGTTAGACATCCAACCCAAAAATATCTTCCGGCTGCCGGTGTTGCTCCAGGTGATGCCGGCATAATCATCGGGGCCATAATCCAGCCAGCGGGTTTTATCATCCAGCGGGGCAAAGCTGTTGCCGTTAAAATCACCTATAAAATACTGCGTGCCCGAGCCTCCGTTTGGCGCGCCCGAACCTATACTGACAATAAGCACCCAATACTCCTTTCCATCCAGCTTAAGCGGAAACAGGTCGGGGCATTCCCATACGCCGCTGTGCGCGCCGAGTTTTTCGCCAAACTCGCTTTCCTTTTTCCAGTTTTTTAAGTTAGACGAGCTGTAAAAGGTAATGCGGTCCTTGGTGGCCAGTGTCATCACCCATTTATGTTGTGCCGCATACCAGCTAACCTTCGGGTCGCGGAAATCCCTGATACCCGGGTTTTTTACAACCGGGTTACCGGGGTATTTTGTCCAGGTTTTACCTTCATCCAGGCTGTAGGCAATACTTTGGTTTTGAAAATTATTGGTATTCGCCTTCTCGCCCACCGGGTCGTGATGCGTAAAGATGGCTACCATAGGCACTTTGCCGTTTTTGCCAAAGCCGGATGTATTGTTAATATCCATTACGGCGCTGCCGCTAAAAATATAGCCAAGTTTATCGGGGTACAAGGCAATGGGTTGTTGTTTCCAATGAATAAGGTCGTTGCTGGTGGCATGCCCCCAATGCATTGGCCCCCAAACAATATCTTTTGGGTAATACTGGTAAAACAAGTGGTAAGTACCTTTATAATACACCATCCCGTTAGGGTCGTTCATCCATTTAGCAGCCGGCGAAAAATGGAATTGCGGGCGGTATGGCTCGTGGTAAAGCTTCGGTTTTTGCGCATTGGCACCAAGGCCGGCTAAGATATAGCAGGCAACAAGCGTTCCTTTAAAAATATTCATCAGTGGCGGTTTACATGGTAAATGTATCGCATATAACAGCAAGATCACTAAAAAGGTTGGATTTTCTGCAACCTGGCAACAGCCTACTCAAAAATAATACTATCGGCACCCGATACCTTAGCCACGTGGCAATTACAGCCACCGGATACTTTTATAATAGCACTCACCATTTTATTGGTGACGGCATTTGTGGCCGTCACCTTAAGGTCGTCGCCCCCGGTAGATAGTTGCTTCTTGTTGGCATCGGTAACAAAAACGTAGCTGCCGGTTTGGGTCACCATACTGCTCATCCCCTGGGCCAAAATAGCTGTATTGGTGCGCAGGTTAAGCACTTTTACATCTTTTACGGCAACCGGCTTACCGGTCTTATCTACAAAATTTACGCTGAGGGTGGTAAAAATCATGGTACACATTTGCCCGGTTGGGCAGCCATCGGTTTTTAGCTTTTTACTGCAGGAGCCAAATGCCGCAATTACAATTAAGGATGCTGTTATTTTTGCAAGGATGCTGTGTTTCATAGGTATCGGCTTTATACAATAACGCAAAAGCAGAATAATTGTTGGGAAGCAGGTAAAACTAGTGCTGCGGAATATTATTGCCTGGCCATCCAACTCACCTGCCCACAGCTGTGCAGACTATCACTGCCCAGCCCCTTGCTTCGCAAATGCGAAAAAAGGGAATTAGAAAAAACTCCTTTTTATGAAATAAGAGAGTTTGGGACTTTAGCTAGGCCGATTAAATGCGCGTTGCGAACGTGATACTGGCTTATATAAGCCCTTACTCAAAAACGATCTTCTCCGGCCCGGACAGTTTGTTGATGTGGCAGTTGCAGCCGCCTGATATTTTTAGGGCGGCTGATACGGTTTTATTTGTAGCAGTACTGGTTGCGGTTATTTTTATATCATCGCCTTCTGTAGAAAATTCGTCTTTATTACTATCTGTGGCCACATAATAGGTATTTGGAGAAAAACCCGGGTCGATCACATTTTTGGCTACTACTGCTGTATTAGTGCGCAGGTTAGTAACACTGATATCTTTTACGGCAATATTATTGCCATCCTTATCAACAAAGGTTACCCCTAAGGATCGAAACTCTAAAGTACAGTTTTGGTTTGCATCACAACCCACTGGCAGATTGGCTTTATTACAGGCAGAAAAACCGGTAAGCAACAAAAGCGCGAATGATAATTTCCTCAGCATAACAATTGGTTTTATAAGTATTACGCGCCATTGGCAAAGAACGATACAATTGCACCGCTATTTATAAATTTATAGTTAAAGTACCTGGTTAAACTCGAGCCTTTCGCCATCAGGGCCGGTGATGTTAAAGTACTTGCAACCCCGCTCCCAAAATTGCAGGAAGACAGGTTCGGGTTCGATGATATTGAAACCCGCCTGTTTAATAATGTTATAGGTTGCATCAATATCCGATACATCAAAAGCAACATGATCTATATGCCCGTTGCCTCTGCCTTTAATATCAGCTAAATCCGCTTCGGGCAATTGGTAAAGTTCTATCACCATGTTGCCGCGTTTCATCATTACGCAGGTACCCCGCTGCCCTTCGGCTCCAAAGCCGGCCTGCATCGCACTTGTAAATCCAAACTGCTGGTAAAAAGATTGCGAATTGCCGATATTGGTTACCGGTATGCCGATGTGCTGTATGGCATTAATGGTTAAATTGATAGCTTGCCGCATAACAATAGCTTTAAAGGTGGCTCTTATTTTGTACTTTAGAAAAACACAACCAAACGTATGAAACTTATCGCACAGATTTTGATAGCCCTGATAGCTCTTGAACATATTTATATTTTATGGATAGAAATGTTCGCATGGACTACCAAAGGCAAAGCCACCTTTAAATCCCTGCCTGCGGAGCTGTTCGAGCCTACCAAAACATTGGCGGCAAACCAGGGCCTTTACAATGGCTTTTTGGCGGCAGGGTTAATATGGTCTTTGCTAATCGGCGATGCCG
>CBFGNE010000539.1:0-3680 GCA_965649995.1 uncultured Mucilaginibacter sp. | reverse complement strand
TCGCTCGGCAGATCAAGGTCGAGCCGCGTGCCTAAGCCGAATTTAGCCACGTTGTTTCGCCAGGCATTAAAGCCGGTATCGATATTTCGCGCACCAAACCGGTTCACCAGTTTTTCGAACACCATATCAAAATATCCGTTACAGGAATGGGCAATTGCCTGGCTTAGTGAAACCGCGCCGTGCACCTCGCCATGAAAACATTTTATGCGGCGGTTACCAGACTGGTAATACCCCCTGCACACATAAACCGTTTGCGGCGTTATCATACCTTCCTGCATGGCTATCAAAGCACTAAGGGGTTTAAATGACGAGCCGGGAGGATACAATGCCTGCACCGGGCGGGTGAAGAAAGGTTTGTATGGGTCTTTATATAGTTTAGCGGCGTTGTTACCGCGCTCTTTGCCCACAAGTAAATTAGGGTCGTAAGTGGGGCTGCTTACAAAGCAGAGTATCTCGCCTGTTGCTGGTTCAATGGCCACTATACTGCCTATTTTATTCCGCATTAATTCCTCGCCTAATTTTTGGATGCGCATATCCAGCGAAGACACCAGCCGGTCGCCAGCCACGGCGCTGGTATCAAAAGCCCCATTTGCGTACGAGGCCTTACGAACGTTGCGCGAATCAACCATCCAGTTTTGCACGCCCCGCTGGCCGCGAAGTACGGTTTCATAAGATTTCTCTACGCCGGTTATCCCAATATAATCGCCGGGGCTATAATAGCCGCCAGATCGTTTGATAATAGGGTCGGTAACCTCGCCTATATAGCCCAAAAACTGTGCAGCCGCCGAATCGGGGTATGTGCGTACCGGGCGTTGCTGGGGGAAAAAACCAGGGAATTCTGATAACCGCTCCTGAAAGGATGCATATAGTTGTGCTGATAACTGCTTCTCGAAAACCGAAGCGCGGTAAGGCGAATACTTGCGGGCCTTTATCATCCTCTTATCGTAGCCTTGTTTATCGATGCCAAGCAGTTTGCAAAATTCAACAGTATCAAAAGCGGTTACCTGTTTAGGTATCACCATAATGTCGTACACGGGTTCGTTCTGCACCATTATTTTACCGTTACGGTCTAATATAGGGCCGCGGGCGGGGTATTGTATCATTTTACGCACCACATTCTGGCTGGCATAAAGCGCATAGCGGTCATCTACCACCTGTATGTAAAACAAGCGGCCAAGCAACACCAATATAAAAGCTATGAAAATACCGGCTACTATATAGCGCCGTTCAAAAAAACTGTTCATTTACGCTCTTTCCTTCTGAAAAATAACAGCCCCGAAACCAGCATCAAAAATACTGTAAATATTGAACTCAATAAAAAGCGGCTTAGTGTGTATTGTATTTCAGTTAGGCGAAAAACTTCCAGGTTGAACAGGAAGAAATGATGAAACAGCGTAAGTACCAGTGCATAGGTAAAAAACCAGCGGAAACCCATAATGCTTAGCGTTGGCTCCGGTTCGTTATCAAACCCATCTTTCTGCACTGTAATGCTGATGAACATAACGCGTACTAAAGCAAGCACAGTACATGCCGCGGCATGCAGCCCCGGCGTATCATAAAACATATCGATGGTTAACCCCACCAAAAACGAGAGGATAAACAAAACTATATTCGGCGTTTCGAAAGGCAATAAAAGGATAAAGAGGATATATAGGTAGGGGGTGCTCAGGTCATAAAGCGCTACATTTTTAAGCAAGAACACCTGCAGGAAGATGAGCATAACAAAACGCACCAGGTTCATCAGGATAATCCTACTCATCTTTTTTCTCCTGGGCCTCCAGTCCCGCCTGCTCGGTAGCAAGCTTATTATTAATTATATATACGTACTCCAGCTTGCTAAAATCTACCGCCAACGCCACTTCCATGTTCAGGAAAAAGCCTGCGCCTTTTGCATTTAACTTGCTTACTTTACCAATTGCTATCCCTGCAGGAAACAATGATGAAAGTTGTGATGTCACCACTGCTTCGCCAACTCTGGGTTGAGCCGTATTCGATACGTCTACCAATAAACCTTTATGTGGATCAAGGTCGTCGCCCCATTCTAAGTAGCCTATTTCTTTATTATTAGCCAGCATAGCGCTAACCCGCGAATCTTTATGCAGCAGCGATTGAACTATGGAGATATGCTCGCCAACTAAAACTATCTTGCCCACTACACCGCTGTTAGAGATTACCCCCATACCTTTTGCAACACCATCCTTACTGCCCTTGGTTATGGTAATGTAGTTACTGCGCTTGTTCACCGAATTGTTGATCACTTTGGCATCAATATACTCGTACTGTTGTTTGTAAACGGTATCGTTAACCACATGCTTGTTAACCGAATCGAGGTATTTGGACGACCTTAGCTGGTTACGCAGCGCAGCATTTTCTTTGGCGAGCTGATCGTTCACCTCGCGCAGCGACATATAGCCCTTCAATTCATCGGTACGGGCATAAAACTCGCCGGTTACCTTGTTGGTGCTGTTGATAAATGTAGCCTTTTGAAAAGAGTTGTACTTAACGTAAATAATAAGCGAAGCGATCTCGAAAATGAGAAATAAAAAGAATGCGTTGTACTTAGTGATAAATATCAGGAGGTTACGCATCTAATTAAAAATTGGGGATTGAATTCAAGAGTCAAGAACCAAGAGGCAAGACAGGAATTCTTTTCTCTCTTGATTCTTGGTTCTTATATCTTGTTTCTCTAAAAACTATTGCATTAAAAACTTAAAGTTACCAATATTTTTAAGGGCGGTACCGGTGCCGCGTACTACCGCGCGCAGCGGGTCTTCGGCAACGTGTACGGGCAATTTGGTTTTTGCGGCTACACGTTTGTCTAACCCGCGCAATAACGCGCCACCACCTGTAAGGTAAATACCTGTTTGGTAAATATCCGCAGAAAGCTCCGGCGGGGTTATCTCTAATGCTTTCAAAATCGCTTCCTCTATTTTAGAGATGGATTTATCAAGGCAATGAGCAATTTCTGTATACGATACGGTGATCTGCTTTGGCACGCCGGTCATCAGGTCGCGGCCTTGTACGGCGAAATCTGCAGGTGGTTCAGAAAGCTCCGGAAGAGCGGCCCCTACTTCAATTTTTATTTTCTCGGCAGTACGGTCGCCAATCATGATGTTGTGCTGGCGGCGGATGTACTGAACGATATCAGAGTCGAAGTTATCACCTGCAACACGAATACTCTGGTCGCAAACGATACCCGATAGAGCAATAACCGCAATCTCGGTAGTACCACCACCAATATCGATGATCATGTTGCCCATAGGCTCTTCCACGTCGATACCGATACCTACGGCAGCAGCCATTGGTTCGTATATCAGGTACACCTCTTTAGCGCCTGCAATTTCGGCGCTGTCGCGTACCGCGCGTTTTTCCACCTCGGTGATGCCCGATGGGATACAGATAACCATTCGCAACGATGGGAAGAACCACCCTTTGCCCTGGTTTATCATTTTTATCATCCCGCGTATCATCAACTCGGCGGCGTTAAAGTCGGCAATTACACCATCTTTAAGCGGGCGCACGGTACGGATGTTATCGTGGGTTTTACCCTCCATTTGCATGGCCTGACGGCCAATTGCAATTACTTTATTGGTTGTACGGTCGAAAGCTACTATCGATGGTTCATCAACAACAACTTTATCATTATGTATAATGAGGGTATTGGCAGTACCCAAATCTAT
>CBFGNE010000538.1:0-3681 GCA_965649995.1 uncultured Mucilaginibacter sp. | reverse complement strand
CGATAAGTAACCCCACATTTTTAATCTCAAAACATCCCCATCTGCTTCCCGCCTTTCGGCGTAAACAAACTCAAATCGTACGATGGCGTCTCCTTTCTGCCACTATTCTAAATTATACCACGGTATACCAAGCAAACCTGCTTTATAGTCAACCTTTACGGTTTGTCCTATTTGGGTTTCATCATATTTGTCGCTGCCAACGCGTATGTCTTCATTTTCTTTATGGGTGCCCCATGGCTTTATGGTTAAATAATAGCTGGTGCTTTTGCCCCTGCTGACGTGCTTAGCCACCACCGAGGATCGGTAAACTTTTGGGTCCGAATAATCGAAGACGCAGTTGATGCCGTAAGTTGCCGCATAGCTGTATAAAGCAATGTTGCCAATAATGTAAAGATAAATAATAAAGCGGCTCTTAGTACTTTCCTCAACGGCTTTGTGTGTAACAGCAAGCAGTATAAGCAGTAATACGAAGGCAAAGCTACCTACTTTGATAAGGCTGTAAAAACTTTCAAAGTTAAAATCGAGAATAACACGTATCAGTAATATCCATGCGGGAATGTCGATAAAGTCGGCGACATCATAATCCGGGTCCTTAAGTGTTTTGCTTATAGATACTAATGATATCATGCTGGGGCGGTTAACGCCGTTTATGATCAAGCCGATAATTGGCATGCACAGCACAACAGCAAACAAGTATGTATAGGGGTGGGGATAAAACAAAAGCCACAGGCTAAGCCCAATAGCCAACCATTCCAGCCAGCCTAATTTGTGATGGGGCTTTATGGGCGGGTAGTAATTTTTATTCATGGCATAATATTGTAAAAAGGTTCTGTGACTAAATATAGAATTTGTTGGCCTAATAAATAAATCAAAACATCCCCATCTGCTTCCCGCCTTTCGGCGTAAACAAACTCAAATCATAAGTGGGCATGTCCCTCCCTGCCAAAAAGCGCACGCAAGCCATGCGGTATAGTTGGTGAATAGAGTTGGCCACATGCCCGTCGCCGCTCATGCGGCGGCCAAATTCGCTGTCGTTGAGGTTCCCGTCGTGGCAGGCTTTTATCATATTCAGCACTTTTTCGGCACGGTCCGGGTAGGCTTTGTGCACCCAATCGGCAAAGATCTCGGCAATGCTGCCGTTGAGGCGTACAATGGTAAAGCCAGCAGAGAGGGCACCACGGTCGGCCGCAGCTTTTATAATATCCGGAACCTCGTTACTATTAAGTCCGGGGATGATGGGCGCTACCATTACCCTTACGGGAATGCCTTTTTCGGATAGTTTTTGTATCACGGCCAGCCTGCCCATGCCGGTTACGGTGCGCGGCTCCAGCTTTTGGCGCAGCGATTCGTTCAGCGTGGTGATGGAGATATTTACATGGGCGAGGTTCATTTGCGCCATTTCGGTTAAAATGTCTATATCGCGCAACACCAAGTTGTTTTTGGTAATAATGCTTACCGGGTTGCGGTATTTGTGGAACACCTGTAGCAGCGCACGGGTTATCTTCAGCTTGCGCTCGGTAGGCTGGTAGCAATCGGTATTGCCCGATAGCACAATGGGCACCGGCTGGTAGCCGCGCTTATTAAAATGTTTTTCCAGCAATTCGGGGGCGTTACGTTTTACGATGATCTTACGCTCAAAATCAAGCCCGGCGCTAAAGCCATAATACTCGTGGGTGTTACGGGCGTAGCAATAAATACAGCCATGCTCGCAGCCCTGGTAAGGGTTTATGGAAACAAAATGGCTCAGGTCGGGACTGTTAGATTCGCTTACTATCTTTTTGGCGTTCTCCTCAAACAGCTGCGTGCGGGTATCTTCCAGCAACTGTTCGTCCAGCCCCTCAATATGGTCAAGTACGTATTTTTGCTTTAAAAATTTGTTGTGCGTGTTTACCTGTGCTCCCCGCCCCTTAAAAAAATCGGGGTTGTCCTCATGTCCCATAAGCACAAATTTGCTAAATAAATTAGCAAGTTACAACTGTACCAAGTTGTTTTTTATGGCGTAAAGCACAAGGCCCACGCGGCTTTTTATTTGTAGTTTTTCAAAAAGCTGGTCGCGGTAGCCATCAACGGTACGGGCACTGATGCACATTTGGTCGGCAATTTCTTTGTAGGTGAGCTCGGTGCCGGCGAGTTTTAAAAATTCCAGCTCGCGGGCGTTTAGTTTTATATCATCTACATTGCGGTTAAAGTTGTTTACCAGATGGCGGGTAACAAATTCGGGGTAGTATATTTCTCCCTGCGCTACTTTACGCAGTGCGTGTTCAAATTCGTATGGCTCGGCATCTTTAAGCAGGTAGCCTTTTACGCCAAGCTTCACCATGGTTAAAACTTTTTCGGCATCCTCAAACATCGATAGCACAATTACGCAAATATCCGGGTAGTTTACTTTTAGCCAGCGCGCGGTTTCAATGCCCCCCATTACCGGCATATTGATATCGAGTAAAATAATATCAGGTTTAAGCTGCGGCGATAGTTTTCTTGTAAGCTCTTCACCGTTGGCTGCTTCAAATAGTATCTGGTATCCGCCAAGGCTGGTTATCAACGAAACCAACCCGCTTCTGAACAGGCGATGGTCATCAACCAGCACTATTTGTATAGCTTCCGTGGGCATATTTTTGTTGTACAAAGGGGGTTCGATATATTGTAATACAACAACCCTTTGCGCAGGCCGCTGCTAATTAGCAACAGCATCCGCCAAGGCTGCTCTGTTCTGCATGTTAAAGCCAGGAGTGCCGCTTTCGGTTATAGCCCCGACGTAAACGGCGCATTCATAGCGAGCGTTAAGTTAAATAAATGTGAAGAATACCGCAAACAAAATTTACACAGCTTCAACGGCACTTACTAAGCCCTGTTTCGCTAAGCGAAGTTAGATTAGCCCGATGCGGAACGGCTCCTGAAAGATAGGAATGCAATGGCTAAACACGAGTAAAGTATAGCTATGGAAATGTTGGCAATAGCCCTAAACATTAAAAAATAGGTATAACTATTTTTATAGGCCATGTAAGCGTAGGAAGCAAAAAAAAGGAAATTTATGATGCAAAACAGCAGCAGCCCGGTATTTACCCAAAAACCCGGAAGCTTAATGATTGATAAAGGGATTAAAGTGTAATGCATTAACTCGAAATAATACAGGCAGCATAAAATGATAAGGATAACGTATTGCAACAGCATTGTAGCAGTATCAAGGTTCCAGAAACCCTGAAAAAAGGCCATGTTTATTAGCGAGCTAACGATGGATAAGACGATTGCAACCGACAGTAATTTTTTAAATGAGGGTGTTTTGAGAAGCCCCAGCAAAAAAGCCGCATTGAACAGGAAGAAGATTATATCAGATATATTTGTTGCCCATAAATTGCGATGGTTGATACTGAACCAGTTTTTTATAGAGCCAAACTCGTAAACCACGATAAACAGCAAAAAAGGCACAAAATAACGGTACGGGGTTTCTTTTATTTTTGGCCATTGCACCAAAGCAGCAATAAACGCCATTAATTCGAAAAAAAAGTAGAGATAATCCAACAACCACATCAGGGCCAATATACAAAATTACGAGCTACGGGCAGTTCGCGGGTGTTGTAGCGCTGCCGATTGCGCTTAAACCTATTAAATATTGGGGGCCGTAATGTTAATCGAAATCGTAGTACTGCAGCCCTTGCCCGGCTGGCTGCTTATGGTAGCAGC
>CBFGNE010000537.1:0-3683 GCA_965649995.1 uncultured Mucilaginibacter sp. | reverse complement strand
ATTTTACCTTATCGGCATTGTAAAAGTAATTGCTGAAATCACCGGTATTTTTATTGAATTTGCTTAGCCCCTGCACCGTGCCTATCCAAATATTACGGTCTTTATCGCCCTCAATCTGGTATATCACATTACTGGCTATAGCATTTTTATTGCCAGCCTTTTCGTAATTAAATACGTGGATGTTGGTGCCATCGTAATAGTTAAGCCCGTCCCAGGTGCCAAACCAAATAATATTATCGCTATCCTGGTATATAGCGTTGATGCAGCTATTGGATAAGCCGCTGCTATTGTCTATTTGCTGAACCGTGAATTGCGCTCTGCACACATTTGCGCATAACGCAAAACACAGCAATACCATTAAAGCCAGTAAATACCTCATACCACCCGGAATTATGAATTTAAGCAGATGCTCCGCCGATAGGAGTAACTGCCAACCAGTTTATAATTGTATACCAAAGCTAACTTTATGAGCTGTAATAAAGTAATACTATTTTAACATATGGCTATACTTCGCGGGAATAACAGGCTTTTACGGCCTTTGAGACGACATTTTTACAATACGACATTTGCTGATATAATTTATTGAGCTTGGGCCAGTGAGCGTTTTATAAAACAAGAAAGGGCGGATTTACACCCGCCCGATCAACCAATTTAACTAACTTATTTTTTACCAGCCCGGCATTTTATCCAGGTTTACCACCCTTGGCGAGGCATACAATGCTTTAATATTAGCGTCGGTATTACCCGAGAAAGTCAATTCCGACCAGCTCATGAAGAACGTCCAGCGGGGTTGGGCAGCCAGTTCATCAGCCGTTGGCAGCTTCTCGCACTCACCAATGGCAATGGGTTTACCGGCTGCAGCGGCTACCATAATATCGTATTTGGCTTTGGTGTAGCCGCTGCCATCGTATACATCCAGTGCAGCCACATCCCAGTAAGCATCGGCGGGCTTGTAGGTTGATGCATCGCTGCCCAGTGTACCAAAATCCTGTATATCCCAAACCCAAATAAGGTTGGTAAGCCCTTTTGTTTTGGTCATATAATCGTGCAGTTGCTCGTACAATTTGCGGGTACCGTTGGCACCGGGGCGGCCGCCCCACCAAAATGCGCCCTGGTTCATCTCGTGGTAGGGGCGCCACAGTACTTCTACATTTTTATCCTTCAGTTGTTGCAGGTAAACACATATCTCATCAACCAGGGCTTTCCATTTGGTGTTTATCGGGCCGCCGTCGGTTAATAGTTCGGTCCATTGTGCATCGGTTAGTTTGCTTTGCACCCCTGTTGCATCAAAGCCGCAAGGCTCGGCAAGCGCCGGGTTACACGAGTGCCACATAATGTTTACCAAAGCGCCTTTTTTATACTGCGCAACGGCTTCGTCTGTCATTACCTGGCGGTTCATGATATTATCTGCCTGGAACAGGAAATCGCCGCTCCACAGCGCAGGGTACTTACCCGTAACGCTAAAGGCTTTGTTCGTCCAAACAGCGGGAGTGGAATTTGGCTCGCGGTTGTGAATGCCGCTCAGCACCTTTGTACCGGTTACACTGTACAGGTATTTAAGCGATTTAAATGGCGTATTGGGCACCACGGGCACAATTACCTCGGGCGCGGGTGGCGATTGTTTCACCTCTTTTTGGCAGGCGTAAAAGGCGAAGGCTATGCCCATAATGCCTATTGCCGATAGTATTGCTTTCTTTTTCATAGATAACGATTGGATGTACCGTATTACCGGCTGTTTTTTTAACATACCCGCAAGCGTTGCCGCAGGCACTTTTTTATTACTGATATGCAGGGTATTAACCATCAGGTGTGGGTATAAACAGCGGGCATAACCATTACGCCCGCTGTCATAAATTTACTATTGTTTCTTAACGTCAACCCAAAGCTTGTATGGGCGTTTCACTATCTTATCGTAATCGCTGTAGATGTTGCCATAATCATCTGCACCGGCTATGGTAAAGGTGAATGCATTGTCGGTAATGGTTTTCTTTAACCCGTTACCCAGGTCGCTGGTGCCCGCGCCATCAAAGGTGCACACCTTAGTGCTGCCATCTGCAAAAGTGAAGGTGATGGTGTTGTTAGAATAATTGTGCAGCCATTTGCCGGTACCTTTAGGGATAACGCGGTATTTGCCGTTCACATCGGTAACCGGATTTTTAGCGAAGGTGAAATCGGCATAAGCACCATCGGCACCCGCTGCGTTCATTACCTCGCCCTGGGTATTGCCATCGGCGGTGATGCCGGTATAGGTAAAGGTGAGCGTATTATCATACTCTGCACCGGGCCCGTTTGCCGGCCAAACAGATTTTGATGCCATATTGAACACCGATCCACCGCCATACTGCGGGCCTGTACCGCCATAAAGGGTATAATCCTGTATGGTAAAAGTGCCCAACAAAGCTTCGGTAAATGGTTGGATAACCACCGTCCATTCGCGGGTTTCGCCGGTTTGGGATGTTACGGTGTATTTGGCCTGGTTGCTGCTGGCCGCAAAATCTACCGCCTGGCCGGATGCCGGGGTAACCGTTGATTTGTATGATGTTTGGATATTCGGCTTTACGGCATTAAATTTTGTGCCCGCCTGCAATAACACGCGCACGGTAACCGTAGCGTTTGGCCTATCAACCACTGCAGGGCCAACCTGCACCAGCCCGTCGCCAAGGCTTATGGCCTCTATGGCTCGTTCATGGCTTTTTATACCTGCCGCAGGATCTTTTTTACAGGCCGCAAACAGTAGCAGGGCCAGTATAAATATGTAATTTATGCGTTTCATTTTCATGGTTCTTTTAGTTGTTTAGATTTGGGTTCCTGTCAACTTCCGATTGCGGGATGGGGAAAAAGTAAGGGTCGCCGCTTACGCTTTTGCCGTATTTGGTTACCAGAATGTTTTCGATATTGTGGGTACGGCGCAAATCGAAAAGGCGCTGCCCTTCAAAACATAACTCCCAAGAGCGTTCCTGCAAAACCGCGTCCCTGAATTGCTGTACCGTTAAGCCCGGCGGCAAATCGCCAAGCCCGGCGCGCGTACGGATGGCTTTCACCGCTGCGTAACCTTCGGTAGTTGGGCCGCTTGCTTCTGCATAAACCAACAGTACATCCGAGTAGCGGAGTATGGGCGTATTGCAACTGGTTTGGTCGCCCGCCTGCCAGCCCGAATCGTTGTATTTATTGCTGAACGGGCGGGTATAAGAGTCGTTAATATTCAAAACTTGCGTAGGGCCTGTACCCGAGTTGCCGCCATTAACATCGCTGATGGTGGAGATGATGAGCTGCGTTTTGCGCTTATCGTTTGCATCAAAGCTGTTGTACAGGGCAGATTCTGTCAGGAACTCGTTAAAACCACCCGGCACAAAAACGCCATTGGGCAGCCTGAAATTCAGGTTCGGCATAAACATTTTTGGCAACTTGGAGTACAAGCCTTCATTGGTACCTGTGCGGTCTGCACTGGCATCCCAAAGGTGCTCGGGGCCGGCTTTCTTATTTACGTCATAGATGGCAACCAAATCAGGGTCTAAACCATAGGCCGTTTGCTGGTTAATCACCATGCCCGAAAATTCCTTCGCCTTCGCGTACATCTCATCGGCATTGGTTACAAAATCGTAGCCGGGAGAAGATGTTGCCTTGCCCGATGCAAGGGTTAAATACACTTTGGATAGCAAGCCCCAGGCCCCTACCTGGTTTAC
>CBFGNE010000536.1:0-3694 GCA_965649995.1 uncultured Mucilaginibacter sp. | reverse complement strand
TGAATGATGCTTTGAGGGAGAATAATGTTGCCGTTAAGATGTGAGATTTTAGATGTGAGATATGAGATAGCTTCGGCGTAAACAAGATATGAGGTATGAGATTTGAGATTTGAATTAACTTCGGTTGGTTCTTTTGTCTCACATCTCATATCTCAGATCTCAAATCTAAAAAATGAAGATAGGATACGATGCCAAACGTGCTTTTTTAAACAATACCGGCCTGGGTAACTTTAGCCGCTGGCTGATAAAAACCACGGCGGAAAACTATCCGGATAACACTTACCTGCTTTATACGCCAAAACTTAAACCCAATAAGTGGCGTAATTTTTTCGACGGCTTCCTTAATATCAACACCATTACCCCTGCCGGTAAATACCTCACCGCTTTGTGGCGCAGCAAGGGCATGGTGAGCAACCTGAAAAAGGACGGTATTGACGTTTACCACGGGTTGAGTTACGAACTGCCTTTGGGTATTGAGCGTAGCGGCGTTAAATCGGTGGTTACCATTCACGATCTCATTTTCCTGCGTTTCCCGCAATATTACGGCCTGATAAACCGGCTCATCTACACGGCCAAAACAAAACGCGCCTGCAAAACAGCCAACAGGGTTATCGCCATCAGCGAACGTACCAAACAGGATCTGGTGGAGTTATTGAATATCGATGCCGAAAAAATCGACGTTATTTACCAGGGTTGCGCACCGGAGTTTAGCGCAATGCGATCCGAAGCACAAAGGGCACCTGTCAAACAAAAATACAAGCTGCCCGATAGGTTCATCCTGAATGTTGGCACTATAGAGGAACGCAAAAACCTGATGCTGCTGGCCAGGGCATTGCCCCTTTTTAAAACCAATATCCCGGTAGTGGTAGTGGGCAAGGCTACGTCTTATTTGGATGAGGTGAAGGTGTTTTTATCTTCCAATAATTTAATGGATAGGGTGATGTTCCTGCACGAAGTTAGCTTTTACGATTTGCCTGCGGTTTACCAATTGGCAGATCTTTTTGTTTACCCTTCGCGATATGAAGGCTTTGGGATCCCCATTTTAGAGGCGCTGGTGTCGGGCGTACCGGTTATTGCCGCAACCGGTTCCTGTTTAGAGGAAGCGGGCGGGGCATTTAGCCGCTATGTAAACCCCGACGATGAACAAGGCCTGGCGAAGCAAGTAGATGCCGTACTAAACGATGAACCATTGCGGCAGCAAATGATTACCGAAGGGCTGGATTATGCACAACGGTTTGAAGGCCGTACCTTAGCGGCGCAATTGATGAATATTTATAAACAAGTTACCGCCCATGCTTAAGGACGAAGTAAACAAGGCATTAAAAGTACTGCAGGATGGCGGCATCATCCTTTACCCTACCGATACCATTTGGGGCATTGGCTGCGATGCTACCAATACCGATGCCGTGCAAAAGATATTCGCCCTGAAACAGCGCGAGGAAAGCAAGAGCATGATTATTTTGGTAGATACCGATAACAAGCTGCAAAGCTATATTACCGAGGTGCCCGAGATTGCATACCAGTTGCTAGAGTTTGCAGAGAACCCGCTTACGCTGGTAATGCCCGGCGCACGCAACCTCTCCCCCGCGCTTATTGCCGATGACGGCAGCGTGGGTATACGGGTAAGCAACCACCCTTTTTGCCAGCAACTGATACAACGTTTACGTAAGCCCATCGTATCCACATCCGCCAATATCAGCGGGCAACCATCGCCGGAGTATTTTGGTAAAATAAGCCCGGATATTATTGATGGTGTTGATTACGTGGTGGATATAGACCAGCACAGCATGGAGAAAAAGGCACCATCAACCATCATGCGCCTTGCGCCAAACGGCAGTTTTGAATTTATTCGCCGTTAATTTTTAATATCATTAAATTTGTGCCGTCTGCCCGAGCCGCTATGCGGCTTTATTTTTATGAAACAACACCTGCAACACCCGGTATTTTCTGTTATTTCCAGCTTAGCTGCGGGGTTAAATGTGCAGGCCTATGCCATAGGGGGCTACGTTAGGGATATATTCCTGAACCGCCCCTCCAAGGATATCGATATTGTTGTTATAGGCAATGGGATAGAATTTGCCGAGGCCGTTGCCGCAAAACTGAACGTAAAAGTATCCGTATTTAAAAACTTTGGTACCGCTATGCTGCGCTACCAGGATGTGGAGGTGGAATTTGTAGGTGCACGTAAAGAAAGCTACCGCTCCGAATCGCGCAAGCCTATTGTAGAGAACGGCACTTTGGAAGACGACCAGAAACGCCGCGATTTCACCATTAACGCGCTGGCTATAACTTTAAACCCCGAGAATTACGGCGTACTGGTAGACCCATTTGGCGGCATTGCCGATATCGAACAGAAACTCATTCGCACCCCGCTAAACCCGGTAGAAACCTTTTCGGACGACCCCCTGCGCATGATGCGGGCCATTCGTTTTGCGTCGCAACTGAATTTCAGGATAGATGATGAGGCTATTGCCGCTATAAAAAGCAATTTGCACCGCATTAAAATTGTATCGCAGGAGCGTATTACCGACGAACTGAACAAGATCATCCTGTCGGCTAAGCCATCCGTTGGTTTTAATTATTTGTTTGATACGGGCTTGCTGCATATCATCTTCCCGCAGATGGTGGCGCTTTACGGCGTAGAGATCATCAACGGAAAAGGGCATAAGGACAACTTTTACCACACCCTGCAGGTGCTTGATAACATTTGCGAAACCACCGATGACCTTTGGTTGCGCTGGGCAGCCATATTGCATGATATTGCCAAACCACCAACCAAACGCTTTGAGCCCGGCCACGGCTGGACTTTTCACGGGCACGAGGATAAAGGCGCACGGATGGTACCCAAGATATTTGCGCAGCTGAAACTGCCGCTGAACGAGAAGATGAAATTTGTGCAGAAACTGGTGCAGCTGCATTTAAGGCCGATTGTTTTGTCGCAATCTACCGTGACGGACTCGGCAGTGCGCAGGCTACTATTTGAAGCCGGTGAGGACATTGAAGCACTGATGCTGTTGTGTAAAGCAGACGTAACTACAAAAAACGAATACAAGGTTAAAAAATACCGTAACAATTTTGAGCTTGTTTTGCAGAAAATAAAAGATGTGGAAGAGCGCGACAGCATCCGAAACTGGCAGCCGCCGGTTACCGGGCTGGATATTATGCAGCTTTTTGGCATTGGCGAGGGCCGCGAAGTGGGAATTATTAAGAATAAGATCCGCGAAGCCATCCTGGAAGGCGAAATTCCGAACAATAGAGAGGCCGCAATAAACTTTACGATTGAATAAGGGCAAGAAATTGGCTTGAAAGTTGTGGCAAGCACAAATTGATTTATAAACTTATTATTTTTGACAAAAATTACTACAAATGGCATTATACAGGTTCAGGGTTACTTTTGAGGATTATGATGATGTAAGCCGGGATATTGATGTAAAATCAAACCAAACGTTTGAGGATTTGCACCGCGCTATACACCAAAGTACCGGGTACAGCCCTGAATACCCTTCATCTTTTTACATCAGTAACGACCAGTGGATGAAGGGCGAGGAAATTACTTACCTGCCCAACCAAAAACGCATCGACAGGAAGATCCCGCTGATGGAGAAAATAAAGCTCAGCAGCTATATTGACGACCCTCACCAGAAATTTTATTATACCTTCAATTTCGACAGGCCATTTGACTTCCACGTAGAGT
>CBFGNE010000535.1:0-3695 GCA_965649995.1 uncultured Mucilaginibacter sp. | reverse complement strand
AACCCGGCAGCTGTATGTCCGCTGGAAGAATGGCTGCCTGATGCCGTGATGCAAAAGATCGCTTTAGAAAACAACCTGGCCGAAACCGCTTTTTTTGTAAAGACAGATTCCGGCTACCTGTTGCGCTGGTTTACGCCCGAATTGGAGATAGACCTTTGTGGCCATGCCACCCTTGCTTCGGCACATATTATTTTTACCGAACTGGGTTATGAAGGCGATACCATTTACTTTGATACTGTAAAAGCCGGCACCCTGACTGTAAAACGCGATGGCGATAAATATGCCATGGATTTCCCTTCGCGCCCGCCCTTTGCGGCGGATGCACCGGAGGGTTTGGTAGCTGCCCTCGGCGGTAAAAAGCCGCAAAGGGTATTACGCTCGCGCGATTATATGCTGGTTTATGAAACCGAAGAGGATGTTGCAGCTATCGTACCAGATCATTCTGCCCTTGCCAAAATAGATACCCTCGGCGTGATTGTTACTGCACCCGGCAAGGACGTTGATTTTGTATCGAGATTCTTCGCCCCTGCTGCGGGCGTACCCGAGGACCCGGTTACGGGTTCGGCGCATTGTAATTTAATACCTTACTGGGCAGATAAGCTGGGTAAGGACAAATTGCACGCATACCAAATATCTGCCCGCAAAGGCGAGCTTTGGTGCGAATTAAAAGGCGACAGGGTGCTGATGGCGGGTAAGGCGGTAACTTATTTAAAGGGGGAGATTTACGTATAGGTAGATGAACAAGGCACCTGCACCCGTGGTATATCTTAAGTACAAAGGCGTTTATAAACCCTCCTTCAGCAAACCAACCTTTGCGTTTTTTAATTTTGGCGGCACCGGGTAAATATCATCCTGCGTACCGGCTTCGCCATCCACGCCGTTTGAAGAAAGGTAATAGCCATCACCAACGCGTTTGTACCTGTAGTATGGATTTTCGGATTTGCTAATTGCCTGTAAAGGATCCACTATGAAAACCGTACCATCATCTTTGCTGAGTTGTGGTAAGCTATCGGGATAGTTGCCATATTGTATCTTAAAAAATTCGATATTTTTTACCAGCGAATTCAGTTGGTCGTGCACAATGGGTACAAACCCTTTTTTCACGTCGTTGCTACCGGTATACGCAAAAAGCGACGAATATATCAAAACAGTGAATAAAATGCAGGCAAGCCCTATACCCGTAAGTGCTTTGCTCCTATATGAGAAGATGCCGTAAAACATGAGTCCAAGGCCCACAAATGCGCCAACCAACGGTATAAAACCTAAGAGCCCCAAAAGATATGGCGGCCGCCCTCGTTCATGATAAGTGTTCATGGTTATATTGAAAAATCAGTCTAAATATATCCATTATATTTCTTAATTTAAAAGTTTGAATTTTTAGATACGTACGTCTTCCTTAATGCAGCTTACACAATTAGAAATCAAGGGTTTCAAAAGCTTTGGCGATAAAATAACCATCAACTTTAATGAGGGTGTTACCGCTATTGTGGGGCCTAATGGCTGTGGTAAAAGCAACGTGGTAGATGCCATCCGCTGGGTTTTGGGCGAGCAAAGCACCCGGGCGCTCCGCTCGGAGAAGATGGATAACATCATTTTCAACGGAACCAAAAGCCGTAAAGCCGCTAATTTGGCTGAGGTATCGTTAACCTTCGATAATACCAAAAACATACTCCCTACCGATTTTTCGCAGGTTACGCTCACCCGCCGCCTGTACCGTACCGGCGAAAGCGAGTACCGTCTTAACGATGTGCAGTGCCGGCTAAAGGATATCACCGATATGTTTTTGGATACCGGCGTAGGCGCCGATTCGTATGCTATTATCGAATTGAAGATGATAGACGAGATCATCAACAACAAGGAAGGCTCGCGCCGTAACTTGTTCGAGGAAGCATCGGGCATATCAAAATACAAGCTCCGAAAAAAGCAAACCTTCAGCAAGCTAAAAGATACCGAGGCTGACCTGGAGCGCGTGGAAGACCTGCTTTTCGAGATAGAAAAAAACCTCAAAACATTAGAGAACCAGGCCAAAAAGACCGAGCGTTACTACCGCCTGCGCGACCAATATAAAGCTCTAAGCATCTCCCTCGCCTCGTTCCGTATTGCCGGTTTTAGCAAAACCTTAGGCGAGATAGAGGAAAAAGAACAGGTGCAACGTGTAGAACGATCAGGCTTATCTGCCAAAATAGATACACTGGAAGCCGCCCTGCAACAACAAAAACTGGATAGCCTTACCAAAGAAAAAAACCTTGCAGCGCAGCAAAAAACCACTAACGAATTTGTATCCAAAATACGCGCTTACGAAAGCGAGAAACGTATTAAAAACGAGCAGCTAAAACATCAGCAGGACAAAGAAGCGCGTTTAAAGGAAGAGCTGGAGCGCGATACCAACCAGCACAAGCACGTTCAATACAACATTAAGCGCCTTAACGAGGAGAAGATGCAGGAGGACGAAAACCTGCAAATTATTACCGCCCGCGTTGCCGAATTAAAGGCCGCTGTGGATGATCTGCGCCTTTCGCAAACGGAAGCGCGGACCGAACTGAACGAACTGAATTCGGTAAACAACCGGCTGCAAAACCAGGTATATAAAACCGAAAAAGATATCGATATCCTGAAGATACAACAGCAGGCGTTGGAGCAGGAAAGCCTGCGCAATATGGAGGATGCCAGCAATAAAGAGGTGGAACTCTCCCATTTTAACCAGGTTGTCGCCGAACTGGATAGCCGTATCGAAACCCTAAAAAACGACTACGAACTGGCTGTTGATGCGGAAAATAAGCTACAGGAGCAGATAGTGGCCACCGAAGCTGAACTAAAAACCGTTACCGAAAGTATTGCCGCCGATAGCCGCAAGCTGGACGCCAAACAAAACGAGTACAACCTTACCAAAAGTATGGTTGATAATTTGGAGGGCTTCCCGGAATCTATCCGTTT
Source organism: uncultured Mucilaginibacter sp. (assembly GCA_965649995.1). Taxonomy (GTDB): domain Bacteria; phylum Bacteroidota; class Bacteroidia; order Sphingobacteriales; family Sphingobacteriaceae; genus Mucilaginibacter. The sequence continues at coordinate 761 of CBFGNE010000535.1, read as the reverse complement.
CCTGAAGAAAAACACCAACTGGGCTAAAAACATTACCCTGTTCAGTGATATTTTATTTTGCAAGGAAGAATACCGAATTGCAATAGAAAACTACCTGGAACCGCTGATGAACCACTATGTGGTAAACAATTACGATGAGGCCATAGCGGCCATCAACCTGCTCAGCAGTTCATCCAAAGGCAGGGCGCAGTTTTTTATATTGGATAACTACAGCGCCGAAACGGCAGTTGCTAACATTAATTTAGCCGGGGTTTCTATCCCTGCCCTATCGGTTATTGAAGTGGAGCCGCGCTATGCTCCCCTATGTATGCATCTGTTAAAAAACGTTTACCTGGTAAACGATAATACGGAGCAGGATATCAATAACCTTGCCTTACCGGATGGTGTGGTGCTGATAGGCAAGAGTGGTAAGTTCAATAAATCGCGCCATACCATGGCCGGTGGTTCGGTAGGTTTGTTTGAAGGGAAACGTATTGGCCGTGCCAAGAATTTAGATAACCTGCTAAAAGAGATAAAACAGGCAGAAGGCCGCATTGGTACATTTAAAAGCCAAAGCGAGGAATTGCAAAGCACCCTGGCAGCGTTAAAAGCATCGGGCAGGGCCAACGAGCTGAGGCAAAAGCAAGCCGACCTTAATAAACTGAACACGGAGCTGGTTACCGTAAAAACCAAGCAGGAACAATACCAGGCCTTTATAGAGAACAGCCTAAACCGCAAGCAGGATATTGCAAACCGTATTGCGGGTATCAAACTCGAGATCC
>CBFGNE010000534.1:0-3712 GCA_965649995.1 uncultured Mucilaginibacter sp. | reverse complement strand
CATTGAGCCAATTGGCTCTTTACCATCCAACGCCATTGGTTTAATAATGGTATCGATATCCTCGCGGCTGTAGCCAAATACCTGCTGGTAACGGTAAACAGAATCGGGCGACAAGCTGGCGAAAGCCAAACGCGGCTCAGACAGGTTGCTCAGGCGAATTTTATAGTTATCCAGCCAGCGGCCGTATGGCTGCTGAGAAGTTACTTGTTTCTTTATTTCATCATCAGTGATGATCTTACCTTTTTCGGTATCTATCAGCAGCATTTTGCCCGGCTGTAAACGGCCTTTGCGCAATACAGTGCTTTCGTCAATTGCTAAGGTACCTGCCTCTGATGCTGCTATAACGCGGCCATCGTTGGTAATTACATAGCGTAGCGGGCGTAGGCCGTTCCTGTCTAACAGGGCACCAACCAATTTACCATCGGTAAAAGTGATAGCGGCGGGGCCGTCCCATGGCTCCATTAAGGTAGCATGGAATTCGTAGAATGCTTTTTTAACCGGGTCCATGTGTACGTTGCCGTCCCATGCCTCGGGTATTAGCATCATCATTACGTGTGGTAACGAGCGGCCGGTATGCAGCAATATCTCGATGATATTATCCAAACAGGCCGAATCCGACTGGTTGTTATCTATCACCGGCAACAGCATATCCATTTCTTCTGCCGTGAAGTAGGTAGAAACGTATGATTTTAAACCGGAGTAGAACCAGTTTAAGTTACCCGTAAGCGTGTTGATCTCGCCATTGTGCGCAATCAGGCGGAAAGGCTGAGCCAACTTCCACGATGGGAAAGTATTGGTTGAGAAACGCGAGTGGATCATGGCAAAGCCCGATGCGATACGCGGATCGCTCAAGTCGGCAAAATACTTACGCAGTTGGTAAGTAGTAACCTGGCCCTTATAAATAATGGTTTTGCACGATAGCGATGTAAAGTAAAAATACTCGCTTGCCGCAGGCACCGTTTCGGTAACAGTTTTGTTGATGTAACGCCTTAATATATATAGCTTGCGCTCAAAATCATCGGCGTTGGTAATATGGTGCGGGCGCGAGATGAACAATTGTTCAACATCCGGCTCGGCCTGGCGGGCGGTTTCGCCAATAGCAGACGAGTCTACCGCAAGCTTACGGTAGCCGAGCTTATGCAGCCCCATTTTCTCTATAGCGTTTGTAATAATTACGCGGCATGCCTTCTTTAAGGCAGGCTCTTTGGGGAAGAATATCATACCTACACCATACTCGCCAGGTTCGGGCAGGTTGATCTCCAGGTTAGCGCATTCTTCCATTAAAAATTCGTGGGGGAGCTGAATTAATATACCCGCGCCGTCGCCTGTTTCGGGGTCACAGCCGCACGCGCCGCGATGCTCCATGTTCTCTAACATGGTTAACGCATCATCAATAATGTGGTATGATTTATGTCCGTTTATATTGGTTATAAACCCAGTTCCGCAAGAATCGTGTTCAAATTCCGGCCGGTAAAGGCCCTGCTGGTTGCCATCGGTTTGATCCATTTTTTTATCCGACTTTTTGTAATTCGGGTAATAACGAAGTTAACGAATTATAATATTTTTATAATAACGCTATTAATTTTTTCAATTTTATTAAAACAATGCTATTAAATCGTTAATTTATTATTAAGTCGACAAAAAACCTAGGCTTTATATATCAAATTTTTAATTTTATCTTATTGTTTAATATGCACACATAGTAAATAAGCTTATTAAACTAATTTTGCCGAAAGCAAATTACACCATATATTTTATGCCTGATAAGAATAAAGCGATTTTTTTAGACCGAGACGGAGTGTTGAACAAAGAAATGGGCGACTACGTTACCCGCCTGGAAGACTTTCATATATTGGACAATTTTGACGCACTAAAAGACTTGCAAAACCGGGGTTATATGTTGTTGGTTGCCACCAACCAGGGCGGCATTGCAAAAGGCTGGTATGATTTGGCTGAACTTGGGAAAATGCACACACATTTAAAAGAAGTATACCACCAGCACGGTGTAGAAATTACCGATTTTTTCTTTTGCCCCCACCACCCCAACTTTACCGGCGATTGTGATTGCCGTAAACCAAAACCGGGGTTGCTTTTGCAGGGTATCGAAAAATATAACATCGACCCGTCAAAATCTTACTTCATCGGCGACAGGGAACGCGATGTTATTGCCGGAACCGCAGCCGGCGTAAAAGGTATATTAATAGATAGCGACCAGCCAATAGCAAGCGTGCTTGATTTAATAGCATAAATCGCACGAATTTCACGAATGAGGCGAATTTCATGAATTAGAAGCATACTGATTGCCGCTTTTGCTTCTCTTAATCCATAAAAACCGGTTCAATTAGTGTAATTCGTGTTTATTTTTAAACAATTTACTCGTTTTCTCCTTTACTCGGTAATGGTAAAATCAAAACCCATACACGATTACAACACTTTAATCGCCTGCGGCCTTGGCTTTTTTTTGATATGCCTGTTTACAAGTTATAGCGGCATCGGCATCTCGCCCGATTCGATCATGTACACCAGCGCGGCACGCAGCTTTGCTGCCGAAGGCACGCTGAAAACCTTTAATGGTATCCCCATTGTCGATTTTCCTGTATTCTACCCGCTGTTTTTGGGGATCATCAAAGTCATCACCCGCATAGACCCTGTAGCTTTTGGCGCAGTCCTCAACAGCATCCTTTTCGCATCCTTGTTATATATCAGCGGATGGATCATGAACCGCTTTGTGCCTTCCTCGCAGCTATATAAATGGCTGATGTTGGTAGCTATTGCGCTTAGCCCCGGCTTGCTGCAGATCTATTCGTACTTATGGTCCGAGACGCTGTTTATATTAGAGGTACTGTTCTTCATTATCGCTTTCCGCCAATACCTTAATACCCACGCCGGGAAATGGCTGATAGCGGCTGCCGCAATTGCAGCAATTGGCTGTGTTACCCGGTACGCTGCGGTAACCATTGTAGGTACGGGCGGACTACTGCTGTTGCTCGACAGGACACTGCCCATTAAAAAGAAAATAGCCCACATATCTATATATGGTGCCATCTCCATATCGCTGCTGGTAAGCAATTTGGTTTTTAATGCATATATGTCGGGCACGGTAACCGGCCCGCGCGAGCCGTCTATCACACCGTTTATAAAAAACCTGTATTACTTTGGCACTACCATGTGCGATTGGGCGGGGTTTACGCCCAACCAGTACTTCCTGGCCCTACCTATCGCAACTATTATGTTGCTTGGCTTTATCATTTCTCTGGCTGTGAATTACTTCCGCAGAAGTTTAAACAGTTACGAGAATTTGGCTATCACCTTTTCGCTGGTATACGGCTTGTTCATTATTTTGTCGTCTACCTTTTCAAGGTACGAGCGCATCAACAGCCGCCTGCTTTCTCCTTTATATATAACTGCATTATGGGGCTATACCAGTTGGGTGCTCATTTGGCTAAAAAGCATTGATGCAAAACGCACACGGACGATTGTCGGCGGAATTTTTACGGTACTGATGCTGGGCTTTATTCGCAAAGAATTTTATATAGACTACGACAGGTACCACGACCAGGTGAAAGATGAGTACGGCGCGCCGGGTTATACCGATAACAGCTGGCAGGAAAACGAATTTGCCAACTACCTGCGCACCGTTGATAAAAAGCTGTTTACGCCTAATGTATTGATTTATACCGATGCGCACGAGGCGGTGTACTTTTTCTCGGGG
>CBFGNE010000533.1:0-3712 GCA_965649995.1 uncultured Mucilaginibacter sp. | reverse complement strand
CAGTTACCGAGAACATAAATTCGTTGGATGTAATGCCCCCGCCCTGTGTTTGGGTGCGGATACCATTTTGTATCAACCGCCCTTCGTAGGTTTTAAATACATAGCCTTTCTTCACAAAGTAATTAAGCGTACCCGCTTTGGTGCCCTCGCCAAAAACAAAGTAATAGCGGTAATACACCACCCCTACCAAAACCAGGATGAGTACTAAACCTATGATGGTGAATATGCGGCCTTTCATATCTATGTGTTTCTGTTAAGTAAAGCTAACGCATTAGCCGCTTATAAGTTTAAAAAATGATTGGTAAGCGAGGTAAAATCGTCAAACTTCAGGTCGTAGTCGTCTGTTTGCCCAAAACCATAGCTTACAAACACAAAGGGGATGCCTGCCAGGCGGCTTTGCTGCCCGTCGCCTTCGGTATCGCCCACGTAAACGGGGTTCTTTAAGTCGTACTTATCTGCCAGCAATTTAATATTGTGCTGCTTGGGCATAAAGTTAATGCCGTAAGCAATTTCGTCTTTGATATGCTCGTCTATTCCTGCCCAATCAATAAACTGGCGGATAACCCCTGCCGCGCAATTGCTGAGGATGAACAGTTGGTACTTCTCCGCAAGTAGTTTTAACCCTTCCTTTACGCCATCATACAAAATGCCGCCCATCTCGGGGATAAGTATCTTACGCTTTTCGTTTACCTGTGCATATATTTCCCAGCGTTTATCGGGCTCAAACTCAGCTAAAATTAATTCTATCACCTTTTTGCCCTCCCAGCCTACCATACCGGCAAGCTGTTCGCGGTCCATTTTTTTATCGAGGCCGAGTTCTTTAAACATAACGTTCCATGATTCGGCGTAGGTGTCAACAGCATCCCAGAGGGTGCCGTCCATATCAAAAATAAGGCTGTCGGGTTTTGTAAGCATAATGGCACTAATTTCACGAATTAAGGCGAATTACACGAATTTGATTTGCATTGGGGCCAATTTAACCACGGAGTCCACCGAGATTCGCAGAGTTTCACAGAGAAAAATTGAATTACAAATCATTAGAGGTTTGCAAGGCTCTGTGCACCTCAGCGGCTCCTCTGCGCTCTGTGGTTAAAAAAACAATTGGCACAATTTACTTATCAGTAAAAAACACCACAAAAGTGATATATATCACCATTAATGCTTGTATTTGTCAAGTATCTTTGTACTCATGAAAAAGGCATTTCCGGTTTATGATATATGTGCCCTGAGCGACCATCAGCATGATGACCTGCTCATTAGCCGGTTTGCGCCTTACCTGCAAAAGCACCAAAACCTAAGCATGGCGCATAAACACAGCTTTTACCATGTGGTATTTTTTACCGAAGGCGGCGGCACCCACGCTATCGATTTTAAAAGCTTCCCGGTAAAGCCATACCAAATTTACTTTATGGTGCCCGGGCAGGTGCATAGCTGGAGTTTTGAAGGGCCGGTAGATGGTTATATCATTAACTTTTCGGCATCATTCTTCCAGTCGTTTTTATTGAGGCCCGATTATTTGGATAACCTGCCCTTTTTTAGCGGTGATATCCACGACGAGGTAATTAACCTGCCCGCCAATACCCACCAGCCTGCAGTGAATTTGTTTGAGCAGTTGGTACAGGAAAGCAGCAACATAAACCGCATGGGTATGGATATGATAAAAGCCATGATGCTGCAGTTATTTATTTTGGTAGCGAGGCAAAGCGAGAATAACAACACGGTAAACGCCCCCAATTATAACTACACCCTGTTGCAAAGCTTCCGCAAATTAACCGATAAAAATTTTGCAACACTGCGGCTACCCAAAGATTATGCTGCACTGCTGTACATCACCCCAAACCATTTAAATGCCCTTTGTAATGATATACTGGGCATATCTGCCGGCGAAGTGATCCGCAACCGGGTGATACTGGAAGCAAAACGCCTGCTGGTAAACCTGGATTTGAATATTACCGCCATAGCAGCACAATTAAACTTTGCCGATAACTCTTATTTCACCAAGTTTTTTAAAAAGTACACCGGGCAAACACCCGAAGAATTCCGTAAACAAACACTTAGCCATGGACACCAATAACCTACGCCCCGCCAAACCCATCTCCGCCCTCGAAGGCTGCATAAAAGCCAAATGCCCGCGCTGCCGCCGCGGCGATATATTCGCAACCAGCACTTACGAACTATTTGGGCAAAAAATGTACGAAAGCTGTGACCACTGCGGGCTGCACTACGAGCGCGAACCGGGATACTGGTACGTAGCCATGTTTGTAAGTTACGCCTTTAACGTGGCCGAAATGGTGACTTTTGCGGTTGCTACTTACCTACTCACCCATTCCGATTCACCCTGGCTGTATGTGGGTGTTTTAATGGGGGTGATATTCCTGTTATCGCCCTTTAACTACCGTTACTCAAGAGTGGTACTGTTATATTGGCTAACGCCCGGGCTTAATTATGAGCCATGGAGAAGCGAGGATAAGAATAAGGGGCTGATGAGGAAACCGGGGGAGTGATTTCGGAATCAGGATGTTCGATGTCGGATTTAGGGGCAGTCGACTTTAACCACCTCGTCGTTGCCTTTAGATTTGCTTCAACCAGAATAGTATAGGTTATTATTATTGTCGCCGGGCTTTCGCGGTATATATATTCCACCCGATTATAGTTGAAGCCTCACCCTCCCAACACGAAACTGGGCGGTTGATATCGCCGTTAAACTGCTGCTGGTTGCGCCATTGGCTGTGTTGGGCAGCTTTTTGCTGGCTGCCCTTATTTTGTTGGTGCCGGGGGGTGAAGCGGATAATTAAATGAGGGTGTCGCTTTAAGTAATTTGTTTATTCAATTCGGTGGCCTTGCGTCTCGGCGGAAGTTGCGAAATTATCAGGGCTGTACCTAAAAATGCAGCGCATTCAAAACCGGCAATAACACTCTCTCCGTCCTGAAAAGAAGGGAACATAATGGCATAGTACATGTGCAATAATACAAGCCACAAAAACAACGAGATACTTAACAGTAAACCCAACCATTTAACCTTAAAATTGAATATAAAGGCGAGCCCAGAGCTCATCAAAACAACGCCCGCTATATACGTCCAGAAAAGCCCCCAGGGAATATATTTTGGCACGAGTGCGCTGATTTTTTGCGCGATTGTAAGGTGACCAAGTCCGAAAATTACCAGCATTATGGCAAAAAAATATTTCCCTGCCGGGGCTATTTTATACAGTTTATCGAAAAATAAATTGGGTTTTGATGGAGGAGACACTGACGCTATTACAAAAGCGCCGCCTGATAAGGCAAAGATCTTGATTGCGTCGGTCCAGGGGCTGCCGAGGCGTAAACGGACAGGCAGATGCCCAATCAGCAAGCAAATAAAAAAGAAAACGCCGAGCATAAGGGAAACGTTTCGGGTTTGCTTCCCGATAGCAATGAAAGCTCCCGACGCGATGATGTAAAGCGCTACCAGGTAAACGATAAAAGAAATGTTGGCAACGGCCTCGGCCGTTACGGGCGCAATAACGGGCCTGAAACCTTTAAAGAAAAAATGAAGTATCCCGATACCCATTATACCCAGGCCATAAAAAAGCCGTCCGTAATTTTTTAAATTTGACATTTGTTGATTTTATCTTTGTTAATTGCTGCAAGTTATCATCCAAAGCAATTGACGGGGTAAACAAAACCCGGGCAAAATCCGGCCAAAACCCAACAAAATGAAAAGGGTATAATG
>CBFGNE010000532.1:0-3713 GCA_965649995.1 uncultured Mucilaginibacter sp. | reverse complement strand
GAAAAACTTTGGGCCACTATCGACAGGGCCAATCTTAACTTCACTTTGCGCCCCGGTTTTGAATACAAAGGCTTTATCCATTGGGATTACGACCCCGAAACCAAACCACAAAACGTACAGGGCGTTTTGGCCCTTGCCGACCAAACCGACGAAAATATGGGTGGTTTCCAATGCATCCCCGAGTTGTACCGCACTTACGATACCTGGAAACTGACACAACCGGAAGACCGTGACCATTACAAACCAGACACCACCGGTTTTGAACTGGTAAAGGTTAAATTGGAAGCCGGCGACCTGTTGATATTTAACAGCCTGCAGCCTCATGGCATCCGTGCTAATGCCAGCGGTAACAAGGTGCGTATTGCCCAATATGTTGCCATGATGCCCGCCCAGGAAGATGACCAGGATTTGGTAAACTGGCGCATCAACAGCTGGCAAAGCCGCGAGGCCATGCAAGGCTACGCTTTCCCCGGCGACCCCATGGAACGCGAAAAACAAAACCCGGTTGCCGAGTTGAGCGATTTGGGTAAGAAGCTGCTGGGGGTGGAGAAATGGTGAGCTGCGGCACGGCCGACGGCCGCTTTTGACGGCATTTTCCCCTGTATCCCAACTTTGGTAGGATATATCGTAAATATATTAATTGCTTCTGAGTGTTAGTTAGATACAATTTTCCCGGCAAAATAGCGGCGCTTAGGCAATTGTCAATTTAAATGGTTGCGGCAATAATGGGCTTGTTTAAACGTATAAGTAGCAAATCTACTATCTATAAACTGGCCCAATATGGAATACAAAATCAAACTCACAGATGGGAAGGCGCATTTAATAAGTATTACCAGCGCTTATTTTAAATCGTGGCAGGTGTGGCAGGTTAAATTTACCGACGGCAAAGTAGCCATGCTCTTTAAAATAGGCAGCGAATGGGTGCAGCGCAACGAAGATTATTTAGAAGCGGAGGTTTTGGAGGCCTTGGGCCGAACTATTGATAAGATTATTTATAAAAGGAATATCGCATTTTAAACCGTCCGGTCCCCGGTGAGTATTATACCCCGGTTTTTATATCTACGGTGATTGCTTTTAGCGATTGCTCATCAATGATGTTGATCATCTTGCCATTTACGGTTATCCAATTGTGTTGAATAAAATCGTTGGTAACCTTAAACAGCGTTTCGTACGATACGGCTGCGAAGGACGACAGGTCCTGCCGGGTTATCTCTATGTTTAAAGCACCGGTGCCGGTTATGCCAAATTGTTTTTGCAGGGTGAGTAAGGCTAAGGCTATGCGCTCTTTTACGGGCATGTGAACCAGGTTGCGCATCCGTTTTTCCGATTCCTGAAGCTCGTTGGCGAAGAGTTTCATTAAAGAGTATGTAAACTTTGGGTTTACATTTAACGACGACTCGAAAAAGGAAAGATCTATATAGCAAACAATTGTTGGTTCGATTGCCGTGGCCGATACCGGGTAAACAGGATCGCTCCCCAAGCCTAAATGGCCTAAAATATCGCCTGCCGCTGCAAACCGCAGGATGATCTCCTTATCGTCATCCCAGCGTTTATGTACTTTCACTTTGCCCGAAAAAATAAAATAAATCCCGGTAACCGAATCGCCCTCACTAAAAACCCGCGCGCCCTTTTTAACAACAATGTTTCGTTTATGGCCAGCTATGGCGGGGTTCCAGTCCCTGCTGCAGTGCCTGCATAAATAACAAGTAGTTAAATCGCATCCGTTTTTTGGTTGTTTCATTTACGCGAAAGTGCAAAATAATTGTGAGGTACAAAAAGACCGGGCTGGGGTTCCTTATTACTTTTCCGGCCGGTCTAAAAAGTGATCTAACGACAATGGCCCCGAACCTATTATTATAAAAATTAATAGCAAAATGCCACTTACAACAGATAGCCAAAGCTCGGTATTTACAACCGACCTGAAATTGTTGATCATGAATATAGCGGCGATTACGATAGGCAGCTGCACCAGCGATGCCGCCCTTGTCATAATACCCAGCATAACTAGTGCACCTCCGGCCATGTGGAAAAACACTACATAAAACATGATGAACGAAATAACGCCCGCCGGAAGGTTTGCGAAGCCATGATTTGCTAACATCCATTTTAAATAGGCCAGGTTCTGTAAAAAGATACAGCCTTTTACCAACAAAAATAAGCCAAGCAGTATCCTTAAAAAGTCTAAGGCGGCGGGGTGATGCCGGTTTCCCCAATCTTCGAGTTTATAGATTGCCTTCATAACGTTTAATTATTAATGTGCTTACATTAAACAGGTGTTGTATTAAATGTTGTTTGTGCAATAAAATTAATTAATTTTGTAATGAAAAACAATAAAAAAATATTGTTTAAACAATTAATTAATGTATAAAGATAAGAATGCTAATAGCATCCCTGTTTCGCCAATTTTAACGTCGCTACAGGAAGATGTAAACTACGTAAGTTTTAAAAAAGGCCGTTTAATACAAATTTCGGCATATGCGGTGGTGGTAGCTATCGCCATAAGCTTCATTGCAAAAGTGTTGGTGTTGCTCATCAACCTTGTTACCAATATTTCCTTCTACGGCTCATTTAACGCAGGCTTCCACAGCCCGGCCGGCAACCACCTTGGGGCGTGGGTGATCTTAATACCAGCCATAGGCGGCCTGGTTGTTGGTTTAATGGCCTTATATGGCTCAAAAGCCATTAGGGGGCATGGCATACCAGAGGCTATGGAACAAATATTGGTTAACCAAAGCAAAATTAAGCCATCAATTACTTTTTTAAAACCCTTATCATCCGCAATAGCCATTGGCACCGGCGGGCCATTTGGCGCCGAAGGCCCGATTATTGCTACCGGGGGTGCGCTTGGCTCAACACTGGGGCAATTATTAAAGATCACCTCAAGCGAACGGAAAGTTATTTTGGCGGCAGGCGCAACAGCCGGTATGTCGGCCATATTTGGTACGCCGATAGCTGCCGTTTTTTTAGCTATTGAATTGCTGTTGTTCGAGTTTTCGCCGCGGGCTATTTTACCGGTAGCCCTGGCTTGCATCACCGGGGCGGCCGGCCACCATTTACTTTTCGAGGCCGGGCCGGTTTTTAAAATGCCCAACCTGCAAACACCATCCAATTTAGCGTTGGCAGTATACAGCTTTATTGGGTTACTGATAGGATTGCTTTCGGTTGTATTAACAAAAGCCGTTTACCTTGTAGAAGACCTGTTTGAAAAATTACCCATCCATTGGATGTGGTGGCCCGCATTAGGCGGGCTGGCTGTTGGGCTTACCGGCTATTTTTATCCGCGTACGCTGGGGGTGGGGTATGATAATATCACCAGTTTACTCTCCGGGCAATTGCCATTGGCTTTAATATTAAGTTTATGCTTTTTTAAGTTTGTATCCTGGGCAATTGCTTTAGGCAGCGGAACATCAGGCGGTACGCTGGCACCCTTGTTAACCATTGGTGGGGCTGCCGGGGCTATTATAAGCATCGTGCTGCTCAAGCTGTTTCCGGGCATTGGGATAAATGTTCCCATGGGTGCACTCATTGGCATGTCGGCCATGTTTGCGGGTGCATCCAGGGCTTATTTAACCAGCATAACCTTTGCCTTAGAGGCTACTATGCAGTCACATGCTTTACTCCCCTTGCTGGGCGCATGCACGGCAGCTTATATGGTTTCGTTCTTTTTGATGGAAAATACCATCATGACCGAAAAGATAGCGCGCCGCGGTGTT
>CBFGNE010000531.1:0-3726 GCA_965649995.1 uncultured Mucilaginibacter sp. | reverse complement strand
TTTTGCAGATATTTTATTGGATATCCTTGCTGCAATTGGTGATGCCAGCGCACTGCCGATAACCAAGCCTGCCACGGCTTCCCAATATTTGCCGCTAAGCATGGTAATAAAGGTAAGCGAGCTTGTTAAAGCAATAAAAAAACGGGATAACTTTACGGTCCCCAACGAAAAACGTGGGTGACGGCCGCCTGCTATTAGCGTTGATAGAACGATTGAACCCCAGCCACCGCCGCCAACAGCGTCGATAAAACCACCGCCCAAACCTAACAGGCCAATGTTTTTTATTTTGCCGCTTGTGCGTTTACGGTTAATGTGGATGGCTTTTGTTAAAATAACGCAGCCTAATATCAATGTATACAGGGATACAACCGGTTTAGTGTATTGTGCGTAATGCTCTAAAGACGACAAGAGGTAAGCTCCCGTTACAGCTCCAATGATACCCGGGATAAGCAGCAATTTAAACAGTTTCCAGTTTACGTTACCCATGCGGTAATGCATCCATCCGGCAATGCCGTTGCTCATGATCTCTGATAAATGCACACCCATACTTGCCGGAGCAGGAGGGATGCCCATTGATAAGGAAAATGTGGTAGAAGTAACGCCATACGACATGCCAATAGCACCGTCTATCATTGCGAAAACGAAGCCTGCCCCCAAAAAGTAATAGAATTGCGGATTGATGTTGGTTACAAATGATTGGAAGCCGGGTTCTTTGAACCAAAGCGAAGTGATAGCTATGGCTAAGAAGGCTACAAACGCGCTCCAAACCGCCAATGTCAATGCGTTGTTACTCGGTGGTTTTTTACCGCCGATCAGCACAGCAGTTACCTTGTTGAGTTCTTCTACCTTGTGTGCAAAGTCGCCGGAGAGATTATTCCGCAGTTCGCTCATGTGCTGTAAAGTAGTATCTAATTCGGCAGGCAATGCCTCGTTTAATACTTCTTTTAGGCGTTTTGCCACGGTTGGCGATTTGCCATTGGTGGATATAGCTATCTTCAAATCCCCTTTTTGTACGATGGATCCTAAGTAAAAATCGCAAATTTCGGGTTTATCTGCCACGTTGATGAGCAGCTTACGGTCATGCGCCGAGTGGCGGATATATTTGTTTAAGTCCGAATCGTTGGTGGCGGCGATAACAATATCGGCGCCATCCAGGTCGGTATCGGTAAATGCTTTTTGGATGATGGTAAGTTTTGGCGTACCTGCAGCCAACGCTTCTATTTGCGGCAGAAAAGTTTTAGAAATAACGGTAATAGTAGCAGTCGGGCTGTTTTGCAGGATGGCCGTTAGCTTTTCAAGGCCAACATTACCTCCGCCAACAAGCACGGTATGCAGGTTTTCCAGCTTTAAAAACACAGGGAACAATTGGTTACCCACTGGTTTTGGCGGCGGAATTTCTGTTAAATTATTATTCCTGGGCAACAATGTCATAAAATTCCCTGATGGGCTGAAACTTTGGATGTAAAGATACTACCTCGCCAAAAACAATTAAAGCAGGGGATGTGATACCGTTTTCTTCGGCAAGTTCGGCAATTGTACTTGCTACGCCAACAACAACTTTTTCGTTTTCGGTGCTTCCGCTTTGTATTACGGCAACAGGCAGCCTATGTTTGCCTTCTGCCTGAAATATTTCGGCAATTTGCGCCAGTTTATGGATACCCATCAACACTACCACGGTGGCATTGGTTTTAGCGGCGGCGCGCAGATCGGCAGATATGCTGCCATCGCTGGTTGTGCCGGTAACAACCCAAAAGCTTTCGCTAAGCCCGCGGTGTGTAACAGGGATGCCCTGCAAACCCGGTACACCGATTGAGCTGGAAATACCAGGGATTACCTGCGCCGGTATGCTGTAATCGGCAGCATGGTCTAATTCCTCGTAACCACGGCCGAATACAAACGGGTCGCCGCCTTTTAAACGGACAACATGGCCATAATTTAAGGCATAATCTATCATCAATTTATTGATGTTCTCCTGCGAGAAAGAATGGTCGCCACTGCGTTTGCCAACGTAAACTTTGGTAGCATGCGCCGGGGCAAACTCTAATAACTCTTCGTTAACCAAAGCATCGTACAAAACTACATCGGCGGTCTGCAATGCTTTGATGCCTTTTATGGTAATGAGTTCGGCATCGCCGGGGCCAGCGCCCACAAGGGTGATGCGTGGCTCTTTTACTGTTGTCTTTGTTTGTATCATGATTGTAATACCGCCTCTCTTTTATCTTTAACCGTCTGCAAAAACGCGGTAGCCTGTTGTTTGTAAGCTGTCGCAAATTCTTCAGACGGTTCGTTTTTGTTTATTTGCAGTACCAGGTCGCTAAAAGTACTTTCAAAGCTAATTTCACCTGTTGCTACGTAGCTGTTATCAAATTCCTTAATAATACCGGATTGTGTACTGCTGTTTACGCCTTTATCAAGCAATAAAGCCTTGGCCGCGCTGATCATGGTGTTATAAGAATGGTAAATGGCATCGCTCCATAAACCTTTAGCGTAAGCACTGTTACTCCAGCCCAGTTTCTCTTCGCTTTCGAATAATAAGGTGGCAACCAGGTCGATTATCACACCGGCACATTCGCCCACACCAATGGCGCTTACGTATGTTTCCTGATGGCCCCAATCTACAAACTCATCATCGGTTAGGGTGGTCAGATCGGCAAGCGGTTTTAACAAGCGGTAAAAGTAATCTTTACCCTGCCTGTCGTAGTAAGCGTGGTAGGTTTCGTTTTCCTCCGCAAAAGCTTTGTAATCATCCAACACAGCCCGCAAAGCATGCGTTGCGCGTTTGGATGGTACCTTAATAACCCTGTCTGCTGCACGGCCAATACCATTGCCTACGGTGCCACCGCCCAGCATTACCTGTACAGATGGCAATACTTTTGCGCCCGCTTTTAGCGAACTGCCATGGAAGCCAATATGCGCCAAACCGTGCTGGCCGCAGCTGTTCATACAGCCGCTTATTTTTATTTTGATCTCGCGGTTGAAGATCAGGTCTTCGTATTCGTTGTAGATAACATCTTCCAGCACCCTGGCCATGGTCATGCTGTTGCTGATGCCGAGGTTACAAGTATCTGTGCCAGGGCAGGTAGTTACATCGGCAAGGCTATCAAAACCCGGTGTAGCAAAGTCTAAAGCGTTTAAGCCCTGATATAAGGCGGGCAATGCTTCCTTGCGGATAAACTTTAACAGCAGGCCCTGGTTTTGGGTGATGCGTATCTCATCGCCAACATAGGGGCGGATGGCATCAACCAGTTTACGGGCAACATCGGTAGGGATATCGCCAACCGGCACTTTAATATACACGCCAAAGAAACCCTCTTGCTTTTGTTCGAAAACGTTGGTAGCCAGCCATTGCTCGTAGCGGAATGGGTTGGTAATTTCTATAGCCGGATACCCGATAACCTCTGGCAAAGCAGGAGTGGGTACTGTTTCGCGGTTGATAGGGTAAGTTTTTACTTTGATAGCAGTACGTTCTTCTTTAGCCAAACGCAGTACTTCCTCTAAACCCATCTTTTGTATTAAATACTTTAAACGGGCTTTGTTACGGTTATTACGTTCCCCATAACGGTCAAAAACGCGGATGATGGCTTCAGTATAAGGTATAAGCTGGTCTTCCGGCAGGAAATCTTCCACCGGGCTGGCCAATAAGGGCTGTGCGCCAAGGCCACCGCCAAGCATCACTTTAAAACCGCGCTCGCCGTTCTCTTTCAACTTTGGGATAAAACCCAGGTC
>CBFGNE010000530.1:0-3726 GCA_965649995.1 uncultured Mucilaginibacter sp. | reverse complement strand
TTTGGTACCGAAAGACCGCGTATTTTTTGACCTTTTTGACCAATCATGCACCGTTAATGTGCAAATGGCCGAACTATTGCACAAACTGGTAAGCGGCGAATCTGAGAGCCATAATATACTCTTAAACCAAATAAGCCGCCTTAAACAAACCGGCAACGAAGTAAAGCATAAAGTTTACCTGGCATCGGCAAAAGCATTTGTATCGCCATTTGCCCGTAGCGATATGTATGCATTAGCATCCGCTATCAATAACATTTGCGATTATATTCATATTTCATCGCGCCGCTATAGCTTGTTTCAATCAGAGCCGGCCAGCCCGGCCATAAAAGAGCTTTCGGGCATTATCATCGAAAGCTGTATAGAGTTGCAGTCTGCCGTTTCGGGCTTGAGCAATTTGGCCAACTCCGACCAGATAAAAGAAAGCTGTAACAAAATAAAACAGCTGGAACATTACGCCGACCAGGTATCGGGTAAAGCGGTAGGCGCTATCATGGAAACCGAAAAAAACTCGGTAGAGGTGATCAAATATACCGAGATACTTTCTGCCCTTGAGCGTACTACCGATAAATGCGAGCATGCTACCGTAGTGATAGAGAGTATTATTATCAAAAACAAGTAGCTTAATCCTTTTTGGGATCTGCGGAATCGATGGTATCCGTCAGTTCGTCTTTCTCAAACGCGTCTTTGTCTTTGCGATTGCGCACTATAAGCCATATAAGCACAGCTACTGCCAGTAGCACTACTATCCCTATTTCGTAATAATTGATCTGCATGTAATATACGCCACAATAGTGATGCCTAATTTGGTCAATGTTAAGCACTTATATAAGTGTTAACATAATGATAACATTGGATTAACTTGATAGCAACTTATCTTTGCCGAATAATTTGCAGCTATGAAAAAAGATAAACTTAAGGCCTTAGTAAAATCCGCACGGAAAAGCACAACCGAAACCATTAAATTAACGCTCGTTACCCAATTAAAAGATACCGCCGAAAAATTGGGCATCGCCTCCAAAAAAACAACAAAAGAGATAGAGAAAAGCGCTAAAAGTTTAGCTAAGAAATTATCCGCAGAAGTTAAGATAGATAAAGACGCTATTGCACAGGCAGCTACCGAAACAAAAACAGCGCCTGTTGTTGCAGCTACACCTGTAACCGAAAAACCTGCTAAACAAGCCCCTGCAAAACCAAAGGCAGAAAAAAAGGCTGAATTGGCTAACGGATAATAGTAACCGCCCCGGATTTGGTTTGCGTTGAATCCAGTTGGATAAAATAATAATATACGCCGGAAGGGCATGCCTTTCCGGCGTTTGTTTTGCCATCCCAATGCTCTGCCAAACCGCTTGAACGGAATACCTCCTGCCCGTTCCTGTTAAATACCCTTACCTTTGCATTCCTGAAAGCGCCCACACCCGGGAACGCCCAGGTATCGTTTACGCCATCTCCGTTTGGGGTAAATAAATTTGCCGTGGCCGGGCTAAATGGAATGGTGGCATTGTTAACAATCGGATCAGAAGTAACCATGCTTTTTGTGGTACAATCGGCATTGCTTACCAAAATACAGGTTATCAGATCGCCCGGCACAAGTTTATAAGCCGTAAATGTATCGGAGTTTGTGCCCTCATTTGCACCGTTTATTTGCCATTGGTATATGGGCGCGGCGCCACCGTTTTTTATGGTAGCCGTATAAGTTATGGATACATCTGGCTCAACGGCCGTAGGTTGTATACTTATCTCGGGCGTAACCGATGGAATGGTGTGTACAATAAATGGAAGGCTTGTTGCAATAGTGGCAACCTGGCATACTTTTGCATTACTGGCCATGGTGCAGGTAAGCTCATCGCCCTCTGTTAACTGCGCCGATTTAAATATTTTAGCATTGCCGTTGGGCGCCGCTACATGATTTACGAACCATTGGTAGCCAGGATTATCTCCGCCGTTTACCGGTATTGCGGTAAAAGTTAGTTCGCTGTCTTCACAAGGTTTAGCTGTATTTGATTCTATGCTAACCGATGGGTTTTCCGTCGGGACGTCGTCAATAATAACAGGGTTACTTTGTACAACCGGGGTAGTGATACAAATATCTGTACTCGTCATTTCGCAGGTTACCACATCACCTTTTTTTAAGCCGGTTGGAGAAAATGGCTGGCTAACATCGGTGACCAAACCACCAACTTTTATATAATTTACCTTCCATTGATAGGTAGCTTGGTCGCCGTTATAGGTTGGCACGCCGGTAAAGGATGGGTTGGGGTATTCGGCGCAGATGATATTTGACCTGGTAGAAATTTTTATAACCGGCACCTTTAGGTTAGTTATCGTAATTGAATTTGAATTCAACTCGCAGCCGGCCTTCGTAATTATTTTAACAAAGTACTTACCTGCAATGTCAGCCTTAAACGTATAGGGGGCATTTTGTGCCTGCTGCTTACTTACCGTTGTGTTGTTCTCGTATATCCACTCCACCGATTCGATAGGATCCGTAGCGCTTGCTGTAAGCGTGCTGCCAATACAGGTGTTGCCTGTAAGATTGCCTATAGTATTGCAATTAGCAGTTGGTTTCTTCGGTTTATCTTTTTTTATAGTATCGGGAATACCCATTGCCGTTAAAAGGCACGGCTTTATTATAAACCGCTTGCCTGGTTTTGCAAATACCGCGGTATTAAAAAAAAGGAAAAAAAGGATTGCAATGATGCAGGGCCTCACTAATCGTTTAATTGGTGCCTAAAAATAAGAATGTTTTATGATCTTTTGAAGATGGTGTTTACCAATAACCATTAAGTCCGTTTTAACTCATTTATTACCAACTGTGCCGTTTCGTTAGCAAGCCCGATGGTTGCAATGGAGCCGCTGTTGAATTTTAGGAAGTCTGCTTCAACTCCATCGCTAAATATTACGCCGCTGCCCGGCATTAGCGATTCTACCGTTAACGTACCGGTTTGTTTAATGATGCCTGCGGTGATGCCTATTTGGGTACGGATGCTTTGAAAGGGCTCGCGCACGGCAAAAAGCAACTCATTTTCCTTTATCCGGGGTTTTTTTGCCTGCAGGTTTTTCTCAAATAAACCGGCAACGCCGTAAGCCATATTAAATACAGAGCTTAACCAGCCTGTTGAACCGGCCGGGGTAGAAACTATCAACCCGCTGGACGACTGCTCTTCGGTGGTTTTGCCGTAGGATATTTTGTAGCGGGCAGATACGTGCGACGCGGCACCAATAAACAGGTCGTTAAAAGCCAGTAAGCGTTGCCCATCGTTTAATTTTGCTTCAGCAAACCGCATCGTTTTCCATTGGAATTTATCGGCTAGCACATTCTCTACCGCTGCAATAAAGTTATTGGTATTAAAGGGCAACAGCACGCCATCGTAACGTTCTTCATCCGGGTTTACGGCAATGATAGGTATGCCGCCGGAGTACTTTGCGGTATTGGCCACCAACCCGTCCTGCCCAATTACAATAATGATCTGCTTTGGCGAAAAGATGAAGGATGGGATAAAATTCCGCTCGATGATCTTGTATTTAACCACCTTGGAAAGCCGGGTTTGCAACGCACTTAGCGATGCGTGGAATATTTCGTGCTCCAGCACGTAGTCCTCAAAATTACCGCCAAGCCTTTCAATGTAAAACTTAGCCTGTGCTTTGGTATTAAAACGTTCGATCAACGCCTCCAGCCTGGTTTTATTTTTTACAGGGATTCTGCATTCAATATTACAAAAGATGTAA
>CBFGNE010000529.1:0-3730 GCA_965649995.1 uncultured Mucilaginibacter sp. | reverse complement strand
GCCTGTCTCCGGACCTGGCGGCATTAAGAGGAAAGATAATTACAGGCAATGTTTAGCAGGCTATATACCGTTGCCATTGGCTGGCTGTTGCTCTTTGGTAGCCAGGCGGCGTTTGCGCAATCGCCTGTTGCGTTAATTACCGAACTGCAACGCATATCCGATTCGCTAACACGCGAGGCTTGCGGTGGCAGGGTTGCAACCGGCGGCGCTATGAACTTATTCCTGTCGGATAGGGTGGGGAGTTACCTCAGCAGTTACAATAACTTGTCTTTCTATAAAAACTATGTAACTTTTAATACGGCCGATGGTGTTTTTTCGCTCAACCATAACCTGTTTCAGCAAACGGGGATAGACAACCCGGTGCGTGGTTTTTATATGGTAGGGGTAAAGGCAAAAGTAAGCCCGGGCATCGCAAATACGGTAAACGGCAATTACGGGCGCAACCAACTTGGGGTTACTGTCCAAAAAACATGGATAGCCCAACCGCGAACTGTGGTTAACAATTGTGCCGAAAAAAAAATGTTAGACGTAAGGCGGATAGCGATGCTTAACCGGCTTCGCGGCGAGATCAGGGAGCGGCAGGACAAATTCGAGGGCTCGTTACCAAGCAATTTGCACGGTATGCCGGATACGGCCTTTAACCGGGTAATAGCAACCATGCGCCGCGATTTTGATGCAGCCCTGCGGGATGAGTTTGCAACTAAGTTTGCGGCTGCGCAATATGCCGAACTGATAGATGGCGCCCCCTACAAACGTATTACAACGTATTGGACAAACGTCAGCATCTACGCGCCTGTTATAGCAGATCATTCCCTGGTTGGCCAATCCCTCAATAGCCAACTCGCAACCATGGGGGCTTATCCAATCCGTGTGGCCATCAACCATACCCGGTTTTTAGAAACCCGAAAGTCGGGAAGGTTTTTTTTGAATGTTGAAGCAAGTATAGCATCCAATAATTCGGCAGCGAGCAGGTTGTTGCAAAACTTAACTATTGATGAGTACCGCAGTTTAAACGGAGCGGATGCAGCCACGGCAAAAGCCAAAGGAGCAGACCGAACTTTTATAGGTAAATACCGGCATTTTATTACCCCGGCTGCCAAGTTTAATGTTGTGTATTACCCCAACCAATCGCATATCGGCATC
Source organism: uncultured Mucilaginibacter sp. (assembly GCA_965649995.1). Classification (GTDB taxonomy): domain Bacteria; phylum Bacteroidota; class Bacteroidia; order Sphingobacteriales; family Sphingobacteriaceae; genus Mucilaginibacter. Next base: position 2,587 of record CBFGNE010000529.1, on the reverse strand, counting down.
AGCGCGGCTATCGAACAAAATATCGGTGTTTACAAAGCGCTGAATGGCACCATCGGTATACCCATTGTGCTGATAGATAAAAAGGGCGCCCCGGCTGCAAATTTTGAGTTTAACCTGCATTACTTCGATATAAACCACGCCGTGTTTCCCGACAGGGCCTTTAAAGATAATGTTTATATAGCTCTAACAGCCGCCGTTCCGTTTAGTAAGATTATACACTAGGTTTGCATGTAAAAGGTTAAATTAGCAACCAGGATAAACTATGCTAAATAACCTCTTCGATAAGCTGTCAAAATGGGTAACACTAACAGAAGCTGAAAAAGCAATTTTCGGCCAGCATGTTACTGTAAAGAAATTAAGAAAGCATCAGTACTTTTTGCAGGAGGGAGAAACTTGCAGATCGGTGGCATTTGTGAGTAAGGGCATGCTGCGTTCGTATTTGGTAGATGAAAAAAATAACGAACACATTATACAATTTGCACCGGAGGGTTGGTTTATATCTGATATATCCAGTTTTATAAATGAAGACAAATCCGATCTGAATATTGATGCAGTAGAAGATTCTGAATTGATATTGATAAGCAAAACTGCGCACGTATACCTGGAGACAGCTGTACCCGAATTTTTCAAATTTAACTACACCCAGTATCGGGGTGCATATATTTCTCTGCAAAAAAGGTTGATAGACATGTTCACGCTTTCAATCGATGAAAGGTACACCAAGCTGTTAAGCATATATCCGGATATTACCCAACGTGTACCACAACATATGATTGCTTCTTATCTCGGATTAACCCCCGAAACGCTGAGCCGTGTAAGAAAAAGGCTTTTTGTAAAAAAGGCTGAGGCATGATTATCGGCTCATTGACCAAAATCAATATAATTTCTTGATTCGCATCAAGATATCGGAACCAAATCCCTTCTATTTTTACCCCTAAGCTTCTTATCGTCAAATTAAGCATTCCAATGCAATTGGCAGCCCTGAAGTTTTTATTCAACTAAAATCAAACCAATTATTAAACATGAAGAAATTATTATTATTTGGGGGTATCCTGCTGCTACAAACCTCGTTATTTGCCCAAACGGTTACCTGGAAAAATGATAAAATGCATTCCAAACTTAAGTTTACCGTTACCCATCATTTGCTTTCGGACGTAGATGGTTTGTTCAAAAATTTTAATGTTACCATAACTGCAGGCAAGCCCGATTTTAGTGATGCCGTTTTTGAACTTTCTGCAGATGTGTCCTCCATCAACACCGAAGTTGAAATGCGTGACAATGACCTTAAAAGCGCTAACTTTTTTGATGCTGCGAAATACCCTGCTATCACTTTCAAAAGCTCATCATTAAAGGCTGACGGAGCGAACAAGTATAAGCTCACCGGCAACCTTACTATGCATGGCGTTACAAAGCCTGTAACGATGGATCTTTGGTACCGGGGCACAAAAGAGAACCCAAATAGCAAGCAAAACGATGCCGGTTTTAAATTAAGGGGTACAATAAAGCGGTCGGACTTTAATATTGGGGCAAACACGCCTACGGTACTTGTAGGCGATGAGGTAGAGATCGCAGCTGACGGTGAGTTTGCAAAAGCCCATTAATTCCCGACATTTAAAGTTGTGCGCTCTCGTATAATCAATTGAAGTTCTTTACAGCCAAAAATAAATTACAAATGCATAAAAAGTTCATTACACTTTCTATTGTTATCGTTGCCCTGTTTGCAAATAACATTTTTGCACAATTGCCATCCATACCGCTCGCAAATCAAAAAACATTATTGCAAAGCAGCGATCCTAAGCTTGCAGCCAACAAAAAGCTGGTGTACGATTGCTGGCGTGAAATTTTGGAAGGAGGCCATCTCGAATTCGCAGAGAAATACCTCGCCGAAACCTACATGCAGCATAATCCAAATGTTCCAACAGGAAGAAAAGGGTTTGTTGAAGTATTTTCAAAATTCGCAAAACCTAAACCAATTGTGGATACCATACAAGCGCCGGTAGTTGCTATTGTTGCAGAAGGTGACTTGGTAGTGATAAGTTTTGCTTCGAAATTGCCCGACCCGGCAGACAGCACAAAAACGTATACAACCACCTGGTTCGATATGTTTCGCATCGAAAACGGAAAACTTGCAGAGCACTGGGATGGAGCCCAAAAAACAAAGAATTAACACTGATTTCCATCCTAATATCAGGCCAATATTGAAGCGCAGGTAACATTGCCTGAAGCGCCACTAACACAGAGTTATGTACATATCAAGCAGAAGAAAATTTTTAGGGCAGTTGTCAGTTATTACCGCTGCGATCACCCTCCCCAAATTCGCGAGTTCTTCAGTCCCAGCTGAAGACGATTTCGTAATCGCCGAAGCCGCTGAGGGTAAACTAAGGGGCATCAGAAAGGATGGGGTTTGTTTATTCAAGGGCATTCCTTACGCCGGTAGCCTTTCGGGCGACAGGAGATTTAAAAGGCCAGGTCCCTTGAAACCCTGGACGGGAGTGCGTGACGCCTTACAACTCGGTGCTCCCTCTATCCAACCTCAATTTCAGTTTCGTGGCGTAAACGAACCTAAGCCGGCTGAAGACTGCTTGTT
>CBFGNE010000528.1:0-3730 GCA_965649995.1 uncultured Mucilaginibacter sp. | reverse complement strand
TGAGCAAGCTGCAAAAAATACTCTTTATAGACCGCGACGGCACCATCATCAACGAAACACCTGATGAGCAGATAGATTCCTTCGCCAAGCTTACCTTTTACCCGGGTGCGCTGCAATACCTGCCAAAAATTGCCGCCGAGCTGGATTACGAACTGGTAATGGTAACCAACCAGGATGGTTTAGGCACTTCGGTTTACCCCGAGGATACCTTTTACCCGGTGCATAACCTCATCATCAAAACCTTTGCAAACGAGGGTGTACACTTCACTTACGAGGCTATCGACCGTACCTTTCCTGCAGACAACGCCCCTACCCGCAAACCGGCGACAGGTTTATTGACCCAATACCTCGACGAAACAAAATACGACCTCAAAAACTCCTTCACCATTGGCGATAGGAAGAACGACGTACTGCTGGCTAAAAACTTGGGCGCAAAAGCCATCTGGATCAACAATAAATCGGGCCTGGGCGATGGGGAATTTCAACCCGAATTGGATAACGATATCGCCGGCGTAGTTGCCTTGCAAACCACCGAGTGGAAAGATATCTATGAGTTTTTAAAACTCGGCGAGCGCATTATTGAACACCGCCGCACCACCAAAGAAACCGACATTTACATCAAATTAAACCTGGATGGTACCGGCGAAGCAAAGGTCTCAACCGGCCTGCACTTCTTCGATCACATGCTGGATCAGATAGCCCGCCACGGCGGCATCGACCTGGAAGTTACCGCCAAAGGAGATCTGCATATAGACGAGCACCACACCATAGAAGATACCGGCATTGCGCTTGGCGAGGTGATAGCCACCGCTTTAGGCAATAAAATGGGTATTGAGCGTTATGGTTTTTGCCTGCCCATGGATGATTGCCTTGCACAGGCTGCCATTGATTTTGGCGGGCGTAACTGGATAGTTTGGGATGCCGAATTTAAACGCGAAAAGGTGGGTGATGTGCCTACGGAGATGTTTTACCACTTCTTCAAATCATTCAGCGATGCATCAAAAAGCAATCTTAATATAAAAGCCGAAGGGCAAAACGAACATCACAAAATAGAAGCTATATTTAAAGCCTTTGCCAAAGCCATAAAAATGGCGGTAAAAAGGGACGTGAATAAGATGGTTTTACCGTCTACAAAAGGGCTTTTGTAAGATAGAATCAAGATGCAAGAATCAAGAGACAAGCTTATTTTGAGCTCTCTTGATTCTTGCATCTTGACTCTTGATTCTCTAAAAACATGATAGGTATAATAAGATACGGTGCCGGCAACATATTCTCGCTTACTGCTACTTTAGAGCGGTTGGGCATTGCCTATGGCATGATCAGCACAGAAGCTGATTTTGAAAAGTACGACCGCTACATTATTCCCGGTGTGGGCCACGCCGGCGCTGCCATGCACAAATTGGAAAGCACCGGGCTGGTGCCTGCCATAAAAGCGCTTGATAAGCCTACCCTGGGCATTTGCGTGGGTATGCAGCTACTTACCAGCTACAGCGAAGAAGGAGACAGCAACCTTTTGGATCTGTTCCCCATTAAAACACTGAAATTCCCGCAAACCGACGGTTTTAAGGTACCGCATACCGGCTGGAACCAGGTTTACCCCGAAAAAGAAAACCCACTTTTTGCAAATATTCCAACGGGATCACACTTTTACTTTGTACATTCATACTTTATTGAGTATGACCCATTATACACTTTATCGTCAACAAATTACATCAACAAATTTTCGGCATCAATTTGGCGGGGTAATTTCTATGGCGTGCAATTTCACCCCGAGAAATCAGGCGCCTACGGCGAACAACTATTGACAAACTTTTCACAAATCTAAAAGCAATGTATATAATCCCCGCCATTGATATTTTAAACAAAAAAGTTGTAAGGCTGCGCGAAGGCGACTACGGCCAGGTAACTGAGTATGATGTTACCCTGGAAGAAATGATAGAGCGGTACCAAAGCAACGGCACCAACTTCATTCACGTCATAGACCTGAACGGCGCAAAAAACGACTTTACTAACCAGCAATACCTGTTTGATGTGATCCGCAAAACAGATATGCAGGTGCAATATGGCGGCGGTATCCGCAGCATTGATAAAGTAAAAGAATTGATAGATGCCGGCGTACACCGCGTTATTGTGGGCACACAAGCACTAACCAACCCCACCTTTCTGCATGATTTGAGCAAAGCCATCTGCGGCCGCGATAAATGTAGCGACCAAGTGGTTATTGCCATTGATGTACTGGACGAAGTAATAAAATACTCCGGCTGGATGGAAAGCTCGCCAATAAAACTGATGGATTATGTAGACAAGTGCTTGTCGCTCGGTTTCTTCCGCTTTTTGTGTACCGATATTAATAAAGATGGCAAACTCGGCGGCGCAGGCGTAGATCTGTACGAAAAACTGCTGGATCATTCGCCATTTATTAAACTCATTGCATCGGGCGGCGTAAGCTCCATGGCGGATATCGAGCAATTAAATAATATCAAAGTAGAATCGTGCGTGGTAGGTAAAGCCATTTACGAGGGCCATATCAGCATAGAAGAAATTAAAAACTGGAATTTGGAGAGTTTGATATCGATTTAACCGAGCCGTGGGTCTGAAAGCCCTGCATTCCCACCATGTCATTGCGAGAAACAAAGCAATCACTAAGCTTTGCATTACCGCTCTGCTCGTAGGGAGATTGCTTCGTTCCTCGCAATGACGCCTGATTATAAAAAACTCATGCTTGCTAAAAGAATAATTCCCTGTTTAGACGTTAAAGACGGCCGCACTGTAAAGGGCGTTAACTTTGTCGACCTGCGCGATGCAGGCGACCCGGTTGAGCTCGCCTGGAACTACTCCCAGCAAGGTGCCGACGAGCTGGTGTTCCTGGATATAAGCGCCACCGTAGAAAAACGCAAAACACTCATAGAGCTCGTAAAAGCCGTTGCACGACAAATTAACATCCCTTTTACTATTGGCGGTGGAATTACAGAAATTGCAGATGCCGATGCGCTATTAAACGCCGGCGCGGATAAGATCTCCATCAACTCGGCAGCGGTGCGCAACCCGGCATTGATAGATGACCTCGCGAAAGCATTTGGCGTGCAATTTGTAATTGTGGCGGTGGATACACGGGTAATGGGCGATAAAAACATCGTACACCTAAACGGCGGGCGTCTACCAACCGATAAACAAACTTTAGACTGGATACTGGAAGCCGAAAGCCGCGGCGCGGGCGAGATACTGCTCACCTCTATGGATCATGATGGCACCAAGGCAGGTTTCGATAATGGGTTTTTAACGCAGGTAAACAATGCGGTGAATATCCCGGTTATTGCTTCGGGCGGTGCGGGGTCGGTGCAGCATTTTGTGGATGTGTTTCAGCAAACCAATGTAGATGCGGCTTTGGCAGCTTCGGTATTTCACTATGGCGAGATATTGATACCTGATCTGAAGACGATTTTAAAAGAGAATAATATAGAGGTGAGGGTGTGAGCGTACGCTATACCCAACAGCCACCACGTTATTGCGAGGCACGAAGCAATGACGTAATGATAAAGAAAGAAAAATGAACATCGATTTCAACAAAACAGACGGTTTAGTACCCGTTATTATACAGGACGAGCACACCCTTGAGGTACTGATGCTGGGTTACATGAACCAGGAGGCTTACGATAAAACCGTGGCCGAAAATGTAGTTACTTTTTTCTCCCGATCCAAAAACCGCCTATGGACCAAGGGCGAAACCAGC
>CBFGNE010000527.1:0-3740 GCA_965649995.1 uncultured Mucilaginibacter sp. | reverse complement strand
TGGGGAGGGAGAACCTAAAGAACTTTTTGCGCTACGGCATTAATTTCATGCGCGAATGCTGTTTAATATCGGCAGGAGCAGAAAGAATGGTACATTTACCCGATCTGGAACTGGATACGGCCCGTAAAATGGCCAAAGTGATGAACATCGCCCAGTCGGAAACCATTATAGACGAGCTGGAAAAGGCTCATTATCATATAGAACGCAATGCTAACCCTAAGATCTTGTTTTTAGATGTATCTTTGCAGATTATAAAAGTACTAAATTTAAAAATCGTCCCCCCGGGGAATCATTATATACCGAATTAAATTATGGGATGCGGAAGTTGCTCAACAGGGGGCGGTTGCTCACCTGCGGGCTGCAAAAGTAACGGCAGTTGCCTTACTAACGGTTGCAGCAAACTGGATGTACACGATTGGCTTTCCCACATGGATATGCCAAACAATTATAAACCTTTTAGCATAGTAGAAGTAAAATTCAAAGGCTCGCGAAAGGAATTCTATCATAACCACGATAATATTTACCTGGAAGCGGGCGAATTGGTAGCGGTTGAAACCACAACCGGCGGCTACGATATTGGCCATGTAAGCATCACCGGCGAACTGGTGCGTATGCAAATGACCAAGCGCCACGTAAAAGAAGCCGACGTTACAAAAAAGATATACCGCCGCGCCACCCCTGCCGATGTAGACAAGTGGAAAATGGCGAAGGATTTGGAGTGGGAAACCATGCACAAATCGCGCACCTTAGCGCTCGAGCTTAAGCTGAGCATGAAAATAAGCGATGTAGATTACCAGGGCGATAAAACCAAAGCAACCTTTTATTATACTGCCGAGGGACGTGTAGATTTCCGTGAGCTCATCAAAAAAATGGCGGAAAGTTTCCGTATCCGTATAGAGATGCGCCAAATAGGCATGCGCCAGGAAGCAAGTCGCTTAGGCGGTATAGGCAGTTGCGGTCGCGAGCTTTGCTGTAGCACCTGGTTGACGGATTTTAAAACGGTATCCACCTCTGCAGCGCGGTACCAAAACCTATCGTTAAACACCCTTAAGCTTGCCGGCCAATGCGGTAAACTTAAATGCTGTTTAAACTACGAACTGGACACTTACATGGATGCGCTGAAGCACATCCCCGATAATGTGAACTACCTTAAAACCGAAAAAGGCGATGCCCGCTTGCAAAAGACGGATATATTTAAAAAGATAATGTGGTTTGCTTATCCAAGGGAAGAAAATTGGATCCCGCTACCTATCAGCCGGGTAAAAGAGATACAGCAGATGAACCGCGATGGTGTTTTGCCGGAAGATTTGGGCGAAATTGTAGAGATAGAATCTGCACCGGTAAAAGTGTTGGATTACGAGAACGTGGTTGGGCAGGACAGCCTTACACGCCTGGATGAGCGCCGCAACGCTAATAAAAACAAGAACAAAAATAAGAACCGCAACAAAGGCAATCGACCCGAGGGACAAGTGCAAGCCGGCGCCAGGCCCGAAGGCGGAAACCGCCCTGAGGGGGGCAACAGAGAAGGTAACCGGCCGCAACAAAACAGGGGGCCGCGCCCAGAAGGCGGAAACAGGCCCGAAGGTAACCGGCCGCAGCAAAACAGGGGACCACGCCCCGAAGGTGGCGCACAGGCAGGGCCACGACAGGAAGGAGATAACAGCCCTGACGGTAACCGCCCGCAAGGCAATAACCAAAACAGGCGCAACAGGCCAAGGCCAAACAACCCGAATAATCCAAACCGTAACCCAAATAACCCACCCCCAGCAAGGCCGGAATAATGAAGCGGACGTTTAATGTTTTTTATGCCGTTATTATAGCCATGTACCTTTTTATGGTACAGGGCTGTACCGATCCCGCCGCGGTTATTGATAAAAATACGGAGATAGATAACCACAATTGGTCGTACGTAAACCGGCTTAAATTCGACGTAAAAATTGATGATGATGCCATACCCTACAATCTTTACTGTAATTTGAGGGTTGGCGCCGGCTACAGGTACTCAAACATCTATATCCTTTTGTCGCAAAAGCACGGCGATAAAAAATCAAGCACCCGCTACCAGTTTAAATTGGCCAACCCCGATGGCGAATGGTTGGGCAGCGGCAGCGGAAACCTATACAGCTACCAGTTGCCCTTGCGCACCGGGTATAAATTCCCGGCAAAGGGGGTTTACCATTTTGAGATAGAGCAAAACATGCGCGATAATCCCCTGCACGAAGTTAGCGATGTTGGTTTACGGGTAGAAAGGGCAAAATAATTACAGGTTTTTACGCAATACGGGTAAAATACCACTTCCTGTTTTTATATTAGTTGCTTAAACCTAGCTCTTTAAGCAATGAAAAAACTTGCCTTCCTGCTGCTGTTTACCCCCTTGTTTGTAAACGCACAAAATGCCGATAGTATAAAATACGTTGGCCAGGTTAAATATTACACAAAAATTATTGCCGATAAACCAGCCGATGCGGAGGCATATTTTAAAAGAGGCAGCGCAAAATCATACCTCAATGATTATTCGGGCGCTATATTGGACTTTAACAAAGCAATAAGCCTCAAACCAAAATACGAAGACGCTTTTATAGAACGCGGGCTTGCAAAAGACAATCTTAAAAATTTTAGCGGCGCCATTGCTGATTATACTGCCGCTATGCTTATAAAACCATCGGCACTTGCATATTATAACCGGGGCGTTGCAAAAGCGCATATGGATAATACCCAAGGGGCGCTGCTCGATTTTGATAAGTCGATATTGTTAGACGCAACAGATGCGGACGCTTACAACGAGCGCGGTATCCAGAAAAAAAAATTGAAGGATTATAAAGGTGCCATATTAGATTACAGCAAAGCCATAGCACTGGACCCTACCGGCCCAAACCCGTATTATAACCGCGGCATTGCACAGCACCTGAGCAAAAACTACACAGCAGCACTGGAAGATTTTAACAAACTTGAAACCCTAACCCCGGATGACCCGGATTTATACTATAGCCGGGGCAATACAAAGCGCCACATGAAAGATAACCAGGCCGCCATAGCCGATTACGATAAAGCAATACAATTATCGCCTCAGTTTTTGGATGCCTATAATAACCGCTCGATAGCTAATTACAATTTAAAAGACTATAAAGCGGCTATTGCCGATGCGGATAAGATAATTTCTATCGATCCAAAGTATGAAGACGGCTATTATAACCGCGGGCTGGCGCAGGATGGGCTTAGCAATTATAACGATGCCATAGAGGACTACAATAAATACATCGCTTTGCTGCCAAACGATGCCGACGGTTATTTTAAAAGAGGCACATCAAAACTAAACCTTGATGATGATAAAGGTGCGATTGAAGACCTAAGTAAGGCAATAATGATAGATAAAGATTATACAGACGCCTATTTTAACCTTGCGCTGGCAAAAAAATCGCTTGGCGATTATAAAGGCGCGATAGAAAATTATACTAAATACATAGCGCTTGAACCCACAGACGGGGATGCTTTTAACAACCGGGGTAATGCCAAACGCCTATCGGGCGACGTGGCAGGCGGTTGCACCGACTTTAAAAAGGCCGTAGCATTAGGCAATAAATTGGCTGAAGGGAATATTGCTAAATTTTGTAAATAATAGTTAACTAGAGTTCAGGATAAGCGTATAGAAGCCACGCCCCAACCCTTCTCCAAAGAGTAATAGCCCATGATTGGACAGGGGCAAATTCACCAGACGTTCCGATGGAACGTTATATACTCAA
>CBFGNE010000526.1:0-3751 GCA_965649995.1 uncultured Mucilaginibacter sp. | reverse complement strand
CGCTCAACGCCCTGGTTAATATCAGGAGATTGCTCGTGAATTGCCGAAAGCACACCGCAAGAGCTGCCATCAAACATATACTCGCCTTTGGTATAACCAATTTTGTTGATCACCTCGCGGGCAATTTTCTGCACATCAAGGTATGCCTTAGATTTTACTTCGCCGGCCAAAATTACCTGCCCGGTGGTAACCAAGGTTTCGCAGGCAACCTTCGAATCGGGGTCGAAAGCTAAAAAGTTATCAATTAAAGCGTCGGATATTTGGTCGGCAACTTTGTCCGGGTGCCCTTCTGATACAGATTCTGAAGTAAATAAATATGGCATATTTTTTTTAAAATAAACGTTAAAACCGAAAGTATGGATTTATTTGAAACTTGTAAAAAGAGAAGCAGGTATTAGCACTTTTTTACGTGGTTGCAATATGTACAAGGCAGGCCCGGCACAATCAAATCAGTCCACTTACGCGGGGCAAAAATAAAACAATTTTTCACAAAGCCGAAAATACATTTACTTTTGCCCGCTGTAAACTTATATAGTTGAAAAGGAAAGCGTTATTTATAATAAACCCGGTATCGGGAGGGAAGCGGAAAGACGGGGTGCCGGAACTTATTAATAAGTATATCGACCATTCGGCTTTCTCGTATAAAACCATTTTTAGTACCGGCGTAAAGCACGCACGTGATGTGGCCCGCGAACAAGCCAAGTTTTACGATATCATTGTTGCCGTTGGTGGCGATGGTACCGTTAACGAAGTGGCCTCGGCAATTGCGGGTACCGATACCGTACTTGGCGTTATCCCCTATGGCTCGGGGAATGGATTGTCGCGCTTCCTGGGTGTGCCCATGAATGCTGAAGGGGCCATAAAAGCACTAAATACCGGGCGCACCATTAACATAGATGCCGGTAAAATGAACGGCAAATGGTTTTTTAACATGGCAGGTATGGGCTTTGATGCGCACATTAGCCATGTGTTTGCGCAGGGCAGCAAAAAACGCGGGTTTTTTAGCTATTTAAAATCGTCGCTGCAAGAGGTGGCTAACTATAAATCGCAAACCTACCAACTCCTTATCGACGGGATTGGATACGAACGCGAGGCTTTTATGCTAAGCCTGGCTAATTCATCGCAATACGGCAATAATGCGCATGTATCGCCCACCGCGTCGGTACAAGATGGCCTGCTGGATGTGTGTATCATCAAGCCATTCCCTTTATACCGCTTTCCGGAGATGGGGCTCCGGATGTTCACCAAAACATCCGAAGGAAGCAAATACGTAGAGATAATAAAAGGCAAACATATTATTATTAAACGCACCCAGCCCGGTCCTATCCATTTAGATGGCGAGCCAAGAGATGCGGATGTTGATATAGATATAAATATACTGCCCGGCGCGCTGCGGGTAATTGTAGGCGATACCTATAATAAATAAGGAGTATGGCGAAAAAGAATTTCACAGGTATTATGTACTCTACCGATCCTGATTTTCAATACCAGGAAGAGGGGGACAATGTGCGGGAAACCCTGCCGCCGCAACAGCAAAACCTCAAAATATACCTCGACAGGATAAAAGGGAACAAGCTGGTAACCCGTATCAGCGGTTTTATTGGTGCCGATGCCGATTTAGAGGCTATTGGCAAAAAGCTAAAAACCAAGTGTGGCGTAGGTGGCTCTGTAAAGGATGGCGAGGTATTACTGCAGGGCGATTTTAGAGATAAGGTGCTAACCTTATTGCAAACCGAGGGGTTTAAAGCCAAAAAGGCCGGCGGATAATCCGTCCCCGGCAATTTCAATTTATTTTTTTGAGGTAAAAGCGGCATCAAACCCAAGTTGGTAGCGTTGGGAAGTTGTGTTTCAACTTGTACCAACTTGTACATACCTGGGTTTGCCTCAGCAACGCAAAGTTTTTTACTTTAGTTTTCGCAAAGGGCTCCGGCGTTAATTGCGTTTGCGCAAACAACAGGGCGGCCCTGTTGTTGTACGTTTCACATCATGCGCAATAGCAGGTGCTTGTGTGTTAATGTGACACATTGACTGTTTGAAACAAGGCAGTGAGTGTGCTTTAGACACCAATATATCAGTTTAGTTACACATTTTTGTGGCTTGGCGCTTGCTATTATTAAAAAAAATGGGTTGTATTGTAAAATATTATTTGGCAAAAACACAATTTATTGGCTTAATAGCGTTATGTATTACCATTTTGCAAAACGGTTAATACGGCTATATTAAATTATTATAAAGAATTACATAAAAAGTTTTTTTAATTCATTTAAATTCTATTTTTGTTATTCGCTTCACACGCACACATTTTTATTAACTTATATTATAAACAAAACGAAAACTAAAAATTAAAAAGTAATGGCAAACGCACCAACAAAACCAACTACCCCTGTTAAGAATGAAAGCTCAAGTGCATCGGGCGCATTTGCAACTTTGACCATCCCGATTTGTATAGCCGTAGCTGTGTTAATATACATGTTTATATTAGGAGATGGCAGCCACTACAAAGGAGGCGACCCAGAGAACGACGTTAACCCTGGCGATTACTTCGGTATTATCCACAAAGGTGGTGTTATCGTGCCTATCATTATGTCGTACCTTTTAATGGTTATCGTATTTTCTATTGAAAGGGCAATCGTTATCGGTAAAGCTTCGGGCACCGGCAACGTAGATGCTTTCGTTAAAAAAATCCAGGCGTTCTTAAACGCAGGCAACATTGATGCTGCAAGCGCAGAATGCGACAAACAAAAAGGTTCGGTAGCAAACGTTATCAAATCAGGCTTGAAAAAATACCGCGAAATGGAAGCAGAGCCAAACCTGGATGTTGACCAAAAAACTTTAGCTATCCAAAAAGACATTGAAGAAGCAACCGCTTTAGAAATGCCAATGCTTGAGCAAAACCTTACCATCATCGCTACTCTGGTATCAATCGGTACATTAACCGGTCTGTTAGGTACGGTAATCGGTATGATCAAGGCCTTCGGTGCGTTAGCAGCTTCTGGTGCTCCAAACCAATCGGCACTTTCAAACTCAATCTCTGAGGCACTTATCAATACTGCATTAGGTATCGGTACTTCTGCTATCTCAATTGTAATGTACAACCTGTTTACTTCTAAGATAGATAAATTGACTTACGCTATCGACGAAACTGGTTTCAGCATCGTTCAAACATTCGCTGCATCGCATAAAAACAGCAAGTAATAAAATATTAGTGCTTGTTTCCACGTTATAACAAAATATAATTTGGAATTAATTTGAAATTGTAACACTTAATATTTAATTTTACAAAATGCCAAGAGTAAAAGTCCAAAGAAAAAGCACCTCGATAGATATGACCGCCATGTGCGACGTAGCTTTCCTGCTGCTTACCTTCTTTATATTAACCGCAAAGCCAAGAACAGAGGATCCTGTTCCTGTGGATATACCGGCTGCTACAACAGAGATACCAATCCCTGATGATAACATGCTGATGTTGACTGTGGGCCAGGGCAAAGTATTTTTCTCTGTTGATGGTAACGATATACGCAAGCAAACTCTTATCCAAATGGGCGAAAAGTACGGTGTTACTTTCACTCCGGAGCAGCAGGTGAAATTCTCGGGATTGCCAATATTTGGCGTACCGTTGAAACAACTGGGCGGTTTCCTTGATTTGGATGCAGAAGGAAGGAAAGCTTTTCAACAAACCGGTATCCCGCACGATACAACAGCCAATAATGAATTGTCTGACTGGATCCGCGAAGCCCGCCGTGTAGATGTA
>CBFGNE010000525.1:0-3763 GCA_965649995.1 uncultured Mucilaginibacter sp. | reverse complement strand
ACAGCTATCCACTCTTGGCTGCCCCATAGTTGGCGATAATAAATACGGTTATCCGCGCGGCAGCCTCCGTAAAAGCATTTGCCTGCATGCCCGCCGCCTGCAGTTTGAGCACCCCGTAAAACACGAACCGGTACTAATTGTAGCGCCATTACCAAAAGATGGCTTTTGGGATAAGTTTGAGGGCTTGGTGAGGTAGTAGGCTAAAAATATTGTGATAATAAAAATAATAGGATATATTTAGTCCTGATTTTAAACCTGTCACAATGAAAGTTATCGTTACGCTTGTCTTGGTTATTTTCTTATATCCTTTCATCGCAACTGCACAAAAACAAGAAACAGGGCTTTGGGTTAAAGCTAATTTAATTACCGACCAGGGCCGCTATTTCCCCGCGCCTGCAAATACGATGGTGCAGTTTATCAAATACCGCTTTACCGATGACGGTACTGCGAAAGTAAGTATGGACCTGCTTTTTAGTCAAACCGACCTTCAGTATACTATAACGGGGTCGTTGCTGAGAATTGGCTTTGTAAATTACCAGATAGATAAGTTTACTAAGGATACACTGGTTTTTCACCAGGTTAACGACAATAATGACGAAACCATGGTTAACGTGTATGTGAAAAGCGAAAACGTACGCGTTGCGGACAAACCCGTATATAATGAAGCGCTAAAAGATTCTGTATACATAGCAAACCGATATTTATTCCCGGAGTGTAATATCACCGAAAATGAAATTATTTATACCCTTGGCGATTACCACGGACAATGGGATGTAAGCTTTGTAGTGAATAAATTGGGCAAAGTTGTAAATATGGAGGTATTAGGCGATGCCGGAACCGACCCTAAGTTCGTAAAAGATATTACTCGGGCATACCAGTCGAGGTCTGTAAAATGGACACCAGCAAAAATTAATGGTGTAGCTGTAAATTGCTTGGTAAAATTCAATTTCAATTATGTTGGAGGTTATGAACAGGGAAGAAAGACAAAAGCTGTTAATAAAAAGTTTTTGTTTTAGTCACATCCTCTTCACTTCTTCCCAAATCCTTTCATCAACCAGCACGCCCTCGGCCAGGCTTTTTTCCCTGGTGCGGAGCATGTTTTCGCCGGGGTATAAAATTTCGCCGCCGCCTTCAATCGCGCTGCTTTTGGTGTAGTCGATAATCTGTTGTATCAGTGCCTCGTTTTGTTCTGCATCAGCTTTTATGGCGATGAACACCTGCGATACGCCGGTTTCCTTTCGGCCGCTTTCGGTAATGGCCGCGGTTGAGCTGCCGCCGCTGAGGATGGTTGCCAACAGATCTAACACCAATGATAATCCAGAACCCTTCCAAAAGCCGATTGGCAATGCCCGTTTCGTAGCTAAGATAGCCCTGGCATCTGTAGATAAGTTTCCCACAGTATCGTAGCCACCAGGCAAGGGCAGGGATTTGTTTTGTGCTTCGTATTGCCATAATTTACCAAAGGAGAATTGCGAAATGGCCATATCTAATACTACATGCCCGCCTTTTTTGGGTACAGCAATAATCAATGGGTTATTGCCCAGGCGCGGCTCGGTGCCACCCCAGGGTGGCAGGTTGGCTATGGTATTGGTAAAGCAAACGCCAACGCACCCCGCTTCTGCGGCTTGCCAACCGTAGGTGCCGCCACGCATCCAATGGTTGGTGTTTTTGATAGCTATGCACCCTATGCCGTTGGTTTTGGCAAGGGTTATTGCCCTATCCATACTAAAGCGGGCGTTAAGCATACCAGTAGCAAAATTGCCATCCCATTGCTCTATGGCGCCGAAAGCAGTTACTAAGGCAGGTTCGGCGTTTGGTGTAATGAGGCCTTCATTTAAATAGTCAACAAATACCCGGAAACGGTTTAACCCGTGCGATGCAACGCCATCGCGGCTGTTATCTGCAAATATTCCCGCGCAAGCATCGGCCTTGCCGTCCGCAAAATCGAGCGAGAGCAATACCCGGTTAAATTCGGCTTTTAATAGCGAATAGGGGATGCGTATGGCTGATGTGTTTGGCGAGTGGTTTATGGGCTGGTTTAGCATCATTTAAATTCTCCGATTGATTTGTTAGCCGCAATTTAAACTTTTATAAGCTAATTAATCACCCGGCAATCATCCTAATTAACCATTAACAAAATAATGCCGCGTTAATAGAGTTATATTAATTGCCTGCTAAGGATGTAAACGGAATTTCTATTTTTGCAGGGATAATAAGGAATGAAGAAAAAGATAAGTTTTTGGTGTTTACCTGTACTGTTGCTTATTGCATTTGCTGTTAATTCCTGTAAAAAGGAAGATAAAAGCAATATCCCCAATTTACTAACTAACAGGCAATGGGAATTGGCCTCGTTACTGGTGTATAATTATATAGGCGATGTTCAGCAGTCTACCGATACCATTACTTGCGATACTACACAAATATTTAAATTTTATAAAGACGGAAGCTGTACTTACACTAATTTTGATTGCAAGGACCAGCCTATTGCCAGCGGTGCTTACAGTTTAAGCGATACTAAGCTCACCCTTTTCGCGGATATGGTTTGCCAGGATAATAGTGCAACGGGTAGCTCTAAGCCGTTTGCCAATGCTCAAATAAGCAACCTGGGCGATTTTTCGATGGTGTTACAAACCGGAGACACGCAGGCCTATTATACATCTACACAACCGCGAACGATATACCGCTGGGGATTTATACGCCAAAAGGAAGTAATAACGCGATAACTTGTTAAATTTTTATATTTTGCAGTACAAAAGCCAACAGCTACTTTGAAAAAGAGAATTGCCATTTTTGCTTCAGGATCAGGATCGAATGCCCAGAAAATAATGGAGCACTTTAAGCGTAATGCCGATGCCGAAGTTGTACTGATACTGACCAATAACCCGCAGGCCTACGTTTTGCAACGCGCCGATAACTTTGAGATCCCATCGCACATATTTACCCGCCAAGAATTTTATGATACCGACGACGTGATATCGCTGCTAAAAAACCTGCAGGTAGATATTATTGTGCTGGCCGGTTTCCTATGGCTGGTACCTAAGAGTTTGTTGAATGCTTTCCCCAATAAAATTATTAACCTGCACCCCGCTCTACTGCCTAAATTTGGCGGCAAAGGCATGTATGGCGATAATGTACACAAGGCTATTTTAGCCGCCGGCGAAGAAGAATCGGGCATTACCATTCATTTTGTAAATGCCGAGTTTGACGAAGGAGAGGTTATCCATCAGTCGAAATTTAAGATTGAGCCGGGCGATACTCTGGAGATAGTTAAATTTAAAGGCCAGCAACTGGAGCATCAACACTTCCCCAAAGTGATTGAGAATTTGCTGAAGAAAATGAGGAGTTAAAGATTAGTTGATTTCGGATTTCGGATGTTCGATTTTTCGCGTTGTTTATTTTTATGGCTGCTCAAGAAGGCTTCGCCGTTTCGGATTTGATATTTTCAATTTGTAACTAATCTTTCCCTCAGCAACCCATACAATTCCTCAAAATTATATTGCAGTGTATTAGCAGTTATGCTTACCGGCGTTTTATACGAACGGTAATTCATTGCCGCCAGTTTTTTCATCAATGGGTTTGTCTGGCGATTAATGTAATCATCAGGGTTATTTACCAATACCATGATCAATTTTTGCCGGCCAACTTCCATCACATAAATATCTTCAATGTTTGCCCAGGGGATAAGGCCGAATGAAAAGCCGCTGCAATTATCGGTAATGCCCTCAGCATTTACTACCAGTCCGGGTTTCGTATCAAATAATTT